>NZ_VHLB01000028.1:0-88088 GCF_006547365.1 Myxococcus sp. AB056
CCCCGAACCGTCCCGCCCCCACAGCCCCGCGCCTTCGGCCAACACTCCGAAGCGCGCTGCGTCAGGAAACGCATACACCCGTGCCCCGGCGAGCATCCGGAAGGCCGTCCGTCCCAGCCGGAGCTGAGGCTCCAGGAACGGCGACACCACCAGCGTGGGCCCTGGCACGTCCAGCGGCGGCAGGGCCCACGGGTGGATGGGCCAGGACAGCACCCAACCCTCCTGGGCACCCGGCCCCCACTCGTAGCGGACGTCGGGGATGAGCGGCTCCAGGAAGCAGCCTGTGTAGAGGCACAGCGAGCGCTTCCAGGACACCAGCACGGGGGCTCGCTCGTCGTCGCCCTCACCTTCGTCCGAAGCCTGGGCCGGCGCGGCGGCCAGGAGACACGCCAGCAGTCCCCCGGCCGCGAGCCCCTTCACCGCGCTACTTCCCGGTGAAGGTCGCGGGGCGCTTCTCCAGGAAGGCCTTCATGCCTTCGCGCTGGTCCTCGGAGCCGAACAGGTCGCCGAAGGCCTTGCGCTCGATGTCGTTCGCCGCGCGCAGGTCCTGGTCGGCGCCGGCCTCGATGACCTGCTTGGCCTTGGAGATGGCCAGCGGGCTGTTCTTGAGAATCTTCTCCGCCACGGCGCGGCAGTGCGCGAGCAGGCCGTCCGCGGGGAGGACCTCCAGCACCATGCCAATCTCCTTGGCCTTCGCCGCGTCGATGCGGTCGCCGGTGAAGATGAGTTCCTTGGCGCGGGCGCGGCCCACCACGCGGGTGAGGCGCTGGGTGCCGCCGAAGCCGGGGATGACGCCCAGGCCGACTTCCGGCAGGCCGAGCTTGGCCTTCTCGGAGGCGTAGATGAAGTCACAGGCCAGGGCCAGCTCGGAGCCGCCGCCGAGCGCGAAGCCATTCACGGCCGCGATGGTCGGAATGGGCAGCGCCTCCAGCGCGGCCATGACCCGGTGCCCCAGGGCGCCGAACTCCTGGGCCTGCGCGTCGGTGAGCGCGGCCATCTCCGCGATGTCCGCGCCCGCGACGAAGGCCTTCTCGCCGCCGCCGGTGACGATGAGGACGCGCACGTCCGCGGGAAGGGACTTCAGCGCGGACTCGAGCTCCTGCAGCGTCTTCGTATTGAGGGCGTTGAGCGCCTTGGGGCGGTCGATGAAGAGGGTCGCGATGGCGCCCTCCTGCTCCAGCCGGATGTTCTCGTAGGCCATGTTCGAGGCTCCTGGGGTGGAAGTGGGTAACCGCGGGGCTCAGTACTTGTAGAAGCCGCGGCCGTTCTTCTTGCCGTACCAGCCGGCTTCCACGTACTGCCGCAGCAGGGGGCTGGGGCGGTACTTGGGGTCGCCCAGGCCCTTGTGGAGCACCTCGGCGATGTAGAGCACGGTGTCCAGGCCGATGAAGTCCGCCAACTGCAACGGGCCCATGGGCTGGTTGGTGCCCAGCTTCATCGCGGTGTCGATGTCCTCGACGGAGCCCAGGCCCTCCATGACGGCGAAGCAGGCCTCGTTGAGCATGGGGATGAGGATGCGGTTGACGATGAAGCCCGGGTAGTCCTTGGAGACCACCGTCGTCTTGCCCATCTTCTCCGCGAGGGCCCGCGTGGTGGCGTACGTCTCATCGGACGTGGCGGCGCCGCGGATGATCTCCACGAGCTGCATCACCGGCACCGGGTTCATGAAGTGCATGCCGATGACGGACTCGGGGCGCTTGGTATACGCGGCGATCCGGGTGATGGGGATGGACGACGTGTTGGTGGCGAGCACGCCGCCCGGGCGCACGATTTCGTCCAGGTCCAGGAAGATGCCGCGCTTGAGGCCCTCGCTCTCCGTCACGGCCTCGACGGCGAAGTCCACGTCCTTGGCGTCGGTGACCTTCGTCACGGTGACGAGGTTGGCCTCGGCGGCCTGCTGCTTTGCCGCGTCGAGCTTGCCCTTCTCCACCAGCTTCTTCAGGCCGGCGCGGATGCGGTCGGCGCCCTTGGCGAGCCCCGCCTCGGAGACGTCCGCCAGCGTGACGCGAAGGCCCGCGACGAGTGCTACCTGCGCGATGCCCGCGCCCATCTGCCCTGCCCCGACGACGACAATGTGTTCCGTTGCCATGGCGTGTACGCACCTCTTGGGTCGGAAAGTGTGAAGAACGTTGTGCGGGCGGCCTTAGCCCACGCCCCCAGGTCGGTCAACGAACTGCGGCGGGCAACTGGAGCTGCCGGACGATGTACTGCCCTTCGCCGACGACGAGCTCCGTCTCCAAGCGCACACGGGTGTCGCTGCCCTCACGTTTCACGAAGAGCGCCGCGTCCCAGGTGCCCTCGGGCAGGTCCACCTTGTACGTGAGCTCAGGCGGTGGTCCCGAGGGGAAGAACCGCTCCTCGCGCTTGATGAGCTGGCCTTCCGGGTCGGAGATCTGCAGGTCCACGGCGCGCACGGAGGCCCAGCCCGGGCCCGCGAGCTGGAAGGCGACGTCGCGCTCGGGGGTGCCTGTCACCTGCCACAAGTAGAGTCCCAGGGCGACGAGCAGGAGCAGCGGCAGCCGCTTGGCCAGCGCGCTCTTCCGTTCGTTCGGGCGCGGAGGCGGCGCGGCACTCGAGGGGGACTCAGCGGGAGGGGGCGTGTCCGCCACCGTTACTCCTTCTTGGTGCGCTTCGCGCTGGGGCGCTTCGCGTTGAGCTCGGAGATGACCACGCTGGGCGTGGCGGACCGGCGGGACTTGGTGGGGGCTTCCGACTCGGAGGGCTTCTCCTCCTTCTCGGGAGGCACCAGGCGGATCTGCGCCTTGATCTCCACCGTCATGCCGGACATGAGCTTGAGGAACTCGTCGCGCAGCTTCTCGGACTGGAGGAAGCGGCGGAGCTCCTCGGTGACGGCGCGCGTCACCTCGTCCTTGGTCTTCTCGGCCTGACCGAGGATGAAGCCCAGGGCTTCCTTGGGGAGCTTGAGCTGGCCCGCGAGGTTGCGGATGCCCTCTTCCGTCATGAAGAGGGCACCCAGGCCGGCCACGGCCATGCGGCGGACGAACTCCGGAACGAAGCCCGCGGGCCCGTTGGAGCCACTGGAGCGGTCCTGCCGTTCGTCTTCGTCGAGCAGCGGATCGGGCGGGAAGTCGTCGTTGCCGGCCGGGGCCATGATGTCTCCTCGATAGTTAGCGGGCCTGCATCACCGGCAGCGGAACGCTCTTGATGCTCTGGGCAGACACGCGCCCTGCGACGTTCCGCGCGACTTCCTGGAAGGCCTTCGCCTCCGGGCTGTCCTTGGCCCCCACGACCACCGGAACGCCGGAGTCTCCAGACTCCCGCACCTTCAGGTCCAGCGGGATTTCACCGAGGAATGGAATCCCGAACATCTGCGCGGCCTTGCGGCCGCCGCCGTGGTTGAAGATGGCCGTGGTGTGCGAGCAGTTCGGGCAGACGAACTGGCTCATGTTCTCCACGATGCCGAGCACGGGGATGTGGACCTTGTCGAACATCTGCTTGGCGCGAACCACGTCCGCGAGCGCCACGTCCTGCGGCGTCGTGACGAGCACGGCGCCCGCGGCCCGGACGGACTGGGACAGCGTGAGGGCCACGTCGCCGGTGCCGGGCGGCAGGTCGAGGACGAGGTAGTCGAGCTCGCCCCAGTTCACGTCCCGGACGAGCTGCATCAGCGCGCCGTGGAGCATGGGGCCGCGCCAGATGAGCGCCTGGTCGGCCTCCACGAGGAAGCCGATGGACATGACCTTGAGGCCGTGGGCCTCGAGCGGGTTGAGCGACTTGCCGTCCGGGCTGACGGGGCGCTTGTCGCCCAGGCCGGTCATCAGGGGGACGGAGGGGCCGTAGAAGTCCGCGTCGAGCAGGCCCACCTTGGCGCCGTGCTGGGCCAGGGCCGTGGCGAGGTTGAGGGCGACGGTGGACTTGCCCACCCCGCCCTTCCCCGCGCCGACGAGGATGATGTTCTTCACCTGGGGGAGCAGCGCGCCAGCGGGCATGCCCCCGCCGGCCGGGCGGACCCGGGCGCCCCACTCGATGTCGAAGGACTTGAGGCCGGGGACGGCCTTGAGGGCGGCCTCGGAGTCGGCCTGGATCTTCCCCTTCATGGGGCAGGCAGGCGTGGTGAGCTCGATCTTGAGTTTCGCGGTGTCCCCACTGACGTGGATGTCCTTCACCATTCCCGCCTTCACGAGATCGATGTGAAGCTCGGGATCCATCACCTTCGACATCGCAGCGAGGATGTCGGCCTGGGTAACGCTCATCAGGACACCTGAAACCTTTGGAAAACGGGCGGTTGTCAGCCGCCAACGGGCGCGGAATCTGCCAGCCCAGGGGGGGCTGTCAACGTCGTTTAACGGGGCTGTACGCCCAGCGCACCCTGTAGGTCCCAAGGACGGCCGGTGAGTGTCGGCCCGCTGAACGGGCCTATCAGGAGCGCTGGTGTGGGCCCCGCTCACCATCACGCTTCGGTGGCGTAGAGGCCATTGGCTGTGCGCCTGCACGGGGACATTCAGCGGGCTTTCTTCGCTCGTTGAAAGCCCATCACGACCATCCAAGTAGCCCATGTAGTCGTCGTCCCTCTATCCGGCCATTCGCTCGTCCATGGGAGCACGTACCTCGTAGTGGTGCTCCAGATCCTCAACCAGCAACCTCGTCGCAAACATGGCCGTATCGGATCTGACCCGCCCGACTCACTCCTCCTGCCCAACTCCTGAACAGTTCGCTTGTCGCGGCGCCGCCGCACACGGTCCTCGTGCGTCTGCAACCGATCACGCCACGTCATTGACCGGACGGTTACCCCTGAACTGCTCGCTCGTCGCGGCGCTCGCCGAACACGGTTCTCGTCCGTCATCAAGCCTCCCGGAACGACGTCCACCGGACGGTTACTCTTCGTCAGCACTCGCAAGTCCACCGATGCCGAAGCCATGGCGACCTTCGTGCGTGCGCACTGGGAGGTGGAAAATGGGCTGCACCAGCGTCTGGACGTCGTGCTGCATGAGGACGCCACGCGCATCCACAATGGCCCGGGCGCTCAGAACCTCGCCGTGGTACGCCGTGCTGCCCTTGCCGTCCTGAAGGCTGACACCTCGTTCAATGCCAGCCCGCCCAGGCGCGTGCGACAGGCTGGTCACGACGACACCTACCGCACCCACCTCCTCACCCTCGTCATTTCATAGGCCTATCGTGCGGGCACCCTGCCTGCCAGGGGGAGACCATCTCGGTTGGTTTCACCGAGGAGTTTCCCTCTTTCTCCCTCGTCCCTCATCACCATCTACACACTTATAGGGACACGACCGGTGAAGAGCCGTCCCTACCGCGACCGTCGCTAACGGGAGTGCGCTCCACGTGAGCCCCTGCATGAATTCGACACATTTTCAATGACAAATAGATAGACAGCATGACGCATTCACTCCCTACGAAGATAAACAAGGCGCCCCACCACAACAACAGACTCCCAAGGTCCGGAGTCCACAACACTGCTCAACCACACGCTCTCGCCGGAAGTCTGGAGAGCCTCCAGCTCAAATACTATATCGTCGACAGCTTCCGACACATCCTCATTGGAGCGCTCTAAGATCACTCTCAGTTCAACCCCCCCCTCGCGCCTCACGAACGATACTGCGCGGATTTCCGGAACAATATTTCCAAGCATTGCCTGAACAACACACAGAGCCTCAATGTCATCGCGATCGTTCATCGCTTCGGCCTCACTACGGGAGACGTCGGAACAACACTTGGGCTTTTCTGTCCCTTTATCAAAAACACATTCGTCGCCTGGTCGACAAAACCCTTTAGGGGATTATTGTTGTACCCTGTAACCCCATCATACTGCACCCTGAGGTGTCCTTGCGAGGTCACTTCGAGAATAGTTGCCTCGCCCGAATGAACAGCGTCAAGCACCTTCTGTGCATCTTTAGCGCTCTTCATGTATCCACCACCGCCCTCGCGGCGCTCAAGCCACTCCTTCCGCCCCTCCACATGTCTGTATTGTTTCTGGCCAACCTTTGTTCCAATTGAGCGCCTAGCAGCCTCCACATTCAATCCTTCAGGAAGCAGGGCCAAGGGCAGCTTCCCTTCCGGAAGCAGGGCGGGCATTGGGGCTGGCGAAACCCCAGCGACAACAGGCGCTGGCTGTGTGGCTGGCGTAATAGGCCGCTCCCATACCCCGGGAGAAACCTCAGCAAGATCAATCAATACCTTCGCATGCGGATTCACGGGCGTCATGTTTGACGCTTCAGGTGGCAGCACCTCCGCTATCGGCATCTGAGGTCGTCCCCGCCTCAAACTGCCTAGTCCCCCGCCAAGCATGCCACCCGCAATGTCCCCAGCAAGGCCAACACATGACTCCGCATCACCGTTAGCGCAATGACGTCCCTCATTGACAGCGCCATCTGCCGCCTCAACGGTAAACTGGCCAGAGGTATGCAGGCCGCCAGCGAGCGCGGTCATGCAGGCCGTGCCTCCCGTAACAACACAGGCAAACGATATTGCAGTTGCTACAGCCGCACGCCTTTGGAATGTGCCATTAAGGCGGTGCCCAGTAGCCACGTCCTCTGCGATGGTCTCAGGCATGCACTCCGGCCCACCGAGTCGCTCGCGGTTGTAGCATTGCTCCGCAAAAATCGAACCGATGGTATCGGAACTCGACTGCCTCCCGTCTGGGTCCGTATACCGGAGCGGATTGCCATTTGCATACAGCCAAGGCTGCAGGCCCGTAGGTGTCGCCAGGTACGCCGTCGCACTCACCGGGTCCTCAGACAAGAAGCGTCCCGTCGACGAGTCGTACCATCGCTGCTGGGCGTACGTCAGGCCCACCTCGGCGTCCCAGGCATGTCCGGTGTACCCGATGCTAGGTTGGGTTGACGTCGGCCCATTCCCGTCGCGGTAGTTGCCCCACGCGTCATACCGATTGGTCGTCAGCGTGCCATCGGACGCAAGACGGCCCACTGCGCTGCCGAGCCCGTCATGGAGGATGCGCTCGCCTCCCGTCGCCACAACCAACCCGGCCGCGCGCTGGTAGAGCACCGCCCCGGTACCCGGCAGACTCTCTTCGACCAGCGTCCCCCCGCTCCACAGGTATTCTGTGGTCGCGTCACCTGCCTTCCGGGAACGCCGCAGACCCGCGTAGTCATACTGATACTTCACCTGATGCAGTTCTTGGCCCTGCGTTTCTTCCACCTCGAGCAGGCGCCCAGCAGCGTCGAAGTGCGTCAGTCGCGTGAAGTCTCCACGCCTTTCGCTGACAACGCGCCCTGCACTGTTCGTTTGGTACTGGGCCACCGTAATGTCTGGCGTCGGCTCTCCAGTCTCCGGTGCCGCGACCTTCTTTTTGACTGTGACCAGCCCGCCAATCTGAGGATCGTACTCATAGGTGAGGTGCTGTTGTGGAACCGTCAAAATGGCGAAACCGTCAGGACCTAGCCCTCCCGTGTACTCAGTGGCAAGCTTCTCGGCCTTCCGAGATCCGTCACGACTAAGTTGGTAGAGAACGGACTCGCCCCCCGGATAACGGACGCCGGTCAGTCGGTCTGCAGTGTCGTAGCCATAATGTGTCGTCTCGACTGTCCCCGTGCCATGTCTGTGCACGCTCTCAGAGAGCCTATTGTCCCGATCGTCGTAGGTGTAGACAAGGCGAAGCAACGGCGAGGCGATTGGAGTTGTGCAATTCTCTGGATCAGTCGCATGTGTCACTGATTTAATTCTGCCGCGCACATCATGGCAGTATGACTGCGTGAGCGCTGAGTCTCCCAGGGTCGACAGTCGTTCTCCACCAGCCTCCCAGCCCACTCCAAGGGCCCGGCCATCAGCCAGAGTCACCGTGTCCAGGCGTTG
The DNA here is from genome assembly GCF_006547365.1 of Myxococcus sp. AB056. NCBI lineage: Bacteria > Pseudomonadati > Myxococcota > Myxococcia > Myxococcales > Myxococcaceae > Myxococcus > Myxococcus sp. AB056. The sequence goes on from NZ_VHLB01000028.1 coordinate 7,786, forward strand.
AAGTTCATCGACGCTGTACTGAACAATTCCCGCAGGGGACTGCAGGGACTGCAGCGCGCTGCTGTTGTGATAACTGTAAGTTATCGAACTCGCACCATCGCTGTTCGTCCAGAGCCGATCGCGTGAATCGTAAGTTAGATTGTAAGCGATTGCTCCGCTGCCACGGCGTTCGATCGCCTGTCGCAACTGATCAATGCCGTTAAAGACATAGTCGACGGATTCGATATCTTTAAATGTTCGCAGCGATCCTGAAGCGGTGCTTTGAGGAGGACCTGGCTTGAATACTTCGCGAACAGTTCGGCCGCGCCCATCGAGAACCCGCTCGACTCGCTCGCCCAGCGAATTCAGTACTTCAGCATTCCCGTTCAGCCAAAAAGTGCTCCAAGTAGACGTTCCGCGAGTTCGCGACCGCTCACGTCCGAGTGAGTCATACTTGAAGGTTGAAGAAGGCGTGACGGATCCAGTCGGAGGATTGATGCCGGCGAGTCGACCGAAGGCGTCATAGGCATACTCGAACGAGCCTATGTCGGAATTTGAGATCTGGAGCAATTCCTCGTTTGGCCCATGACTGTAATTCCATATGCTTGTTTCGGACTGCGAATCGGCTGCATGCCAGATCTGGGTAACATTTCCGGCATTGTCATGTGCGACATAGCGGGTGCTCCGGAAGTCGTCGTCACGCCCATATTTCTCAGTTTCGAGCAACCCTCGGGCATTGAATGCTAGCATCTGGACGCGCTGGTCTGGAGTCGTAGTGGATTTGGGCAGGCCATCCGCATAGTAGGTGTATGAGGTGATTTCCGGGCCAAAGAGCATATCCTTGACCCGTCCGCTTGACTCGTACGTCCACGTTCGTGCGGCAACATTGGCATCAAAGCCGAAGGGAACCTCCCACAGCAATTTCCCGTCGGCATAGAAGTCCCATTGGTCCGTGCCGCCGCCCTGGGTGCGCTGAACAGCGTTACCGAGGCTGTCAAATCGTGTTGTTACAGTCCTGCCTCCCAGGTCCGTCGTTCCCCAAATCCACGAATCAACGACGGTAGACTGTCGGGGAAGCCACTGCGTGCTCGTCTCGTACCGGTATTCGCGACCCTGTGAAGACCACGCTTCAACTTCATTTCGTGTGCGGCCACGGTCATCAACACCACTTGCCGCTTCCCGAGACACCTCAAACAGGGACTGGCCTTCCGCTGACTCGTGTCGCTTTACCCAGGTTCCGTCGTACCACGTACGAACAGTACGCGGCTCGTAATCCCCTTGTGCCCAAAGCTCCTCTTCCACCAACCCGCGGGCGTTTCGAGTTTGGGTGACGATGGTGTCATGAGGGGCACGCTCCCTCTCTAGTCCACCACCGAGGTACTCGTAGTTCCACTCAGCCAGCACGCCAGCGGGGCTGCTTGGGGCCAACGCTTGGGTGCGACGCTCCAGTCGCCCCAGCGCGTCGTAGTACATTTGCAACTCAGCGTTGCTCTGCGGCCCGACTTGCCTGCGAATGCGGCCTTGCTCGTCATGAAAATACTCAACCGTGCCAGTGGAGGGGACACTGGCCTTCAGGAGGTTGCCAGCCGAGTCATACTCCCACGTTGTCTCTCGGCTGAACGTCGACGGATCGGTGTACTTGACCTGCCTACCGAGCGCGTCATGGCTCCATGAATGAACGGCCAGTTGTCCGTCCACGGTCTCCTGCATTGTTCGAGCACGTCCGAGTGTGTCGAGAGTGTACGTCCTGACTTCCTGCCTATTCGAATCCTCGTCCCTGCCGTTCAGGTTTCTGGTCACGACAAGCGTCGTCGTCCCCGCAGACGAGTCGCTGTAGGCGCGCGTCTCTAGCAGGGTTCTCGTTCCATGAACGGACTGAACTGTACGCTCGTGCCGCGTCATTCGTCCCATGACGTCGGCATATTCATACGTGTCGCGGAGGCCTGTCTCGTGGTCTTCCCGGAGCGTTACCCTCCCCGCCGCATCGTACTCGGTTTGTGAATTGATGCCGCCATGGCTATCTGCATGGCTGGCAACCCTTCGTTCGCGGCCAAGCGCGTCCACGGTTGACTCAAGAATATGGGGCCTTGGGATGGACCCGTCCTTGAGTGAGCCAAATGTCCGCTCGACTACGGCGCCTGGTGCGTTCAGGACGACTGTTTCGACATCGGCGAATGAGCAATGTCCTGAACAGCCGGGGTCATTGAGTTTCGATTCATACTCCCAGCGAACCGCGCGCCCCAGTGCGTCGTACCCGATACGCGTCCGCAGCCCGTTGCTATCGGTTTTCTCAATAACCTTGCCGTCTTCATCGAGCGAATAGGTATAGGCAGAGACCGTTTCGACCTTCTCTCCGGTCAATCGTCCTGCTGAGTCATAGACGAGCTCATGGAGTTTCCCGCGTTCGTCCCGGAACGAGCGCAGCTGAGTCCCCACGTATCCCGTGTAGTGTACCGTCGCCGGCTGGTTGTCCCGTCCGTAGTGAACGGTTTCTTCGCGCTTGAGCCCTTCCTGGGTCACTGTTTTCCGAATCTGCGTACGGCCCCAGTGTCCAAGGGGAAGCGACTCCGTGACGGTCAGTTCATCGTCACCAAGCTCGTATGCGTAACTCCACTCCTGAGGTGGCTGCCCTGCAACGGTTCGCGTAAGCGCTCGCCCGACCGCGTCATAGACCACATCCACCTGGGCCCCGGTGGTCTCATTGAACTCTGAGATCCGGTTACCAAGTCCGTCGTAGGTGTAGGCGACGGTGTACTGGAGCAATCCCCCAGTAGGCGTCTCGGTACCGTGAGCCGGGTGCGTCACTGTCACGAGCGTGGGGAGTCCTAGCGGCTGGGTGTCGTGCCCCGAGTAGGTCACCGTGTTCCCCGCCGAGTCCGTTCCTTCGATGATGACGCCGTCTGGGTCAGGGAACTGGGAGGCGGTGAATGCGATCCCAAAGGGTGTATCACTGATGGTGACGCCCATCGGATCACCCGCATCCGACAGTGGCGTGGTTACAGCGGCTTGTTGAGTGCCACCCTTGAGCACAGACATGCTCGTTACGCGTCCAGTGACCTCGTGCCGGGATTGGACGGACCAGAGTTCGGTCGAGCTGCCTACACCTGGCACTGGGATGCTGTTCGGAGGCGACTGTTCGAGCAGCTTGCGATCGAGCTGCATCCGGCTGTTGTGGTCGTTCCGGATACTCCGCCCGGAGGGAGACACCGAGACGTCCATCTGCACAGGGCCGCCCCGAGCATCACTGCCCCACGCCATCGTGCTGGGTCCCAAATCAGGGACGCGCACTTCGTTCGTGTTCCCATAGGCATTGAGTTGAAGTGTGACTTCAACACCATCCGGCCGGTGGATCTTTCGCATCGAGGAATCAGGCGCCACGATGCGCCAGCCCGGGCTGGGCATCCCCGTCCCATGGACCGACGTCACTACTTCGTGCAAATCCACATGCGCATAGGCGCCTTGCGCTGCTGCACGGCCGTACGTCGCTTGCCACTGGATTTTGCGGTCGCCCCCCATTGGCGGGCTCAAAAGGTACTTTGCCGTCTTGAGTTCATTTGAAGCAAGCCACAGCTTGTGCCCAGACAGTCCGGCAGGGAGTGGAAGGTACGTATACTCCCACGACTGCGTTGCATTCGAGTTCGTCCCTGGCGTTGCGCTGGGAAGCGGAGTGGACGTCCTCGTGACGCGAGTCAGGTTTCCGCGTGTGTCGTGCCCGAAATCCAGGCTGTGCAAGACATTCTGGCCAGAGACAAGGACCAGTTCTACCGACTTCAGCAGCTTGAATCCTTGGTTTCGCGATAGGTTTTTCAGCCGGTAGGCGATGGCGGGATTCGCAACGTCAATCGCATCGTAGTCGAACTCAAGACGTAGCTTTCCGGGCGAACGCTCCACGGTATCCAGGAGCGTGTCCTCCGCGCGATAGGCCAGCTTCGTCCACCCCTCGTCGCCCACTCGACCCCGACCGTCATGGAACCTGTCGAGCAGCCAGCGTCGCCGCGTCTTCGTGGAGGAGCCACGCGCCAACGTTCCAAACTCGTAGACAAACCCATCAGGGGTCTTCACCTCCACGACGTTCAGGTCACCTCGCTTCACCAGCTTCACGTCCAAGCCATGTGAACGGTCGGTGGCGCAATCCGCCGCGGTGGCTGCCTCTTCGTCAATGGCACCGCACAACGGAACGTCATACGCCTGTCCCGCGAGTACGACGGTATAACGTCCGATCTTCTCCTCTTGGACATAGCCCTCGTAGCTGTGCGTCCACCCCACTCCCGAGGGCCCCACTCGACTGCTCTGGTTGTTGTAGGTGCGCGCGAAGCGGACCACCTCGGCCATTTGCGGGACGGTGAAGTCCTCATGCTCGAAAGAGAGGTGCCCGTCGGCCACGTTGATGCCCTGAATGGTCGCTTGCCCCGGAGCTCGGGCATTGGCCCCCTCAAAACTGCCTCGAGGCCGCCCCAGCCTCTGGACGAGGTGACGAGGCTCGGGAAGCTCAATCTCCTGAACCAGGTAGAACCGCTTTCCTGCCTCAATGGCACCTGGCATGGAGACCATGTTCGCGGGAATTGGAAGCTGGAAGAACCGGGCCGCGTTGAGCCCCACCTCGTCGAGTTGTTCGAGCTTCTGCTGCGTTGTCCCTGCTTCGCCAACGACTCGATAGGCGCCGTTGCCGAGCAACTCCACATCCGCCTGCTTGAGAAGAGTGTCCGCTGCGCAGTTCTCGGACGTGCACACCTTCACCCGCCCTCGGTGGATGACGCCCGGGTCAAGGGCGAAGCGAGCAACGGCGGGCGTCGAAACGGGCCGGTCGGTCACTGTCTGACCTTGAGCATCGACTTCTACGGACCGCTCAGCCGTAAAGGAACTGCCGGCCTTCAGCAGGTCGATGCGCGGAGACACGCCCATCAAGTTGAAGCGATAGAGGACGTTCTCGGCGTTTCCGCTGAGATACAACTCCATGTACAGGATGTCATTCGCCGCGAGGACGTCGTCGATGAACTCGTTGTCACACGAGCCCACCAACGCGCCGTCGTCGAAGCTGACATCACACTCCACGCCATATTGGTCGCTACCGAAGCGCACCACATAGTCGCCAGTCAGCGTCCCGGCACGCCCGGGATCGTCGGGCTCCAAGAGGGTCGCGAGGAACTGGTAAGCAAGGTCGTCGAGCGCTGCCTCCGTGGATTCGCCACTTCCCACGTCGCGTTGGCCGACGCTGTTCTGGGCCACGACTCGGGGATTCGTCAGGTCGAGCACGCGGAATTCGTGCTCGCGATCGCGGTCGTAGCGCAGGACCCGGAAGCCATCTGGGTCCATGCTGGAATAGACGTTCTTCAGCCCGAGCGCTCGCGTAGGCATCCCAGGCAGGTCAGCATCCGCCGACTCAGCAAAGTCGGGCGGACTCGAATTGCGCTCACTCGGAGCAAGAACTCCATCGCCGTCCAGGTCTCGAGGAAACACCTGATGCCCAACGACGTGGAGGTAGAAGTTGGCGCGCGGCAGACTGCTCACGGTCATCTGCTGACCGCCAGTTCCTATGATTCGCATCGCGGCCTGGAGCGCGCCGGAGCCTCGGCCCGGCACCACCGCGAACTGCGTCACCTCCGGCTGCTCCATAGCGGAGTCCGTGACGCGCACCACCCGCCCCGCCAGAGGCGGAACGCCCGCGGGAACATCCTGGAGGTCCTGGCTGCGAAGGCACGCGGCCTGTTTTGTCGCGGAGGCCGCCGCGCCTGGCCCGTACTCCGAGCACGTTTCGAGCAGCACGCCCGAGATACCGACATCCCGCAGGACGTTCGGCGTGCAGTTCGGATTGGCCCCACCGTCCGGTCCGCTGCCTGCCCCGCATTGCGACACGCCGCCGTCCACACGGTCCGGGGGCAGCCCCACATCGATGGGCGACGTCCGCACACCGCCGTCTTCACTTCGCCACTCGACCGGAGCCATCGTCCGAACACGCCAGTGGGTGTCCAGGTGCACGTAGTTGTCACGCGTCGTGGCGGCGCCGCCATGACGGACGAGCGTCGGCGGCTGGTCATGCTGAATGCCCCCTGCCTCGGCACTGCGCCAGATGCGCACGTCGATTTCCGGAGGGAAGAGGTACACCGGCGCATCAATGCCGAGCTGCGCCACCGAACAGCGTGATAGCTGCACCGCCTGGCCGAACTCCACGACCTTCAGCGGCCCCAGCTCATCGTCCAGTGCGCAGCGTCCAGTTTCATCCAACTGCTTCTTGGAGATGGGCGGAACAGGCAGCCGCGTCATTCCGGTGTGGCCCGTCGCATGGTTGACCGCGACGACGACCAGCGGCTCGCCGGCGGTCAACCGCAGGAAGTTGGTGTGATTGTCACGGCACTCCGTCTCATAGAAGGCGCGGTCGGCCTCGCTCAGGTGTCCGGGCGCAGGCGCACTTGGGTCGTAGACGAGGGCGGGGTTGAGTTCCCGGCAGCGCTCCCGGATGACTCGCTTGAAGGGCGTGGTGGGCCCCATACGAACTCTCGCATAACGACCTTGCGGATCGCGCTGTCCCTGCGGTGCCGGCGCGCACTCGTTGTCGGGCACGCCCACCGTGAACTGGGCAATGGGGCGCGTCAGGTCATCCCCACGGAAGAAGTGGACCTCCGTCTGTGAAATGTCCGCATTGGCAATGGAGACATATTCCCCCGCATCCGGGCTGTACTCGCTGGAGGCGTTTGCCTCGCAGTCGTGACGCAGCGGCCGGCCTTCTCGGTCCACGAAGTGCAACGCTCCGTGGAGCAGCCGGGCATCCACGAGCAGATCCGCGCGGACCTGGCTTCCTGAGCTGACCGTAAAGGTAGGTGAGCAGGTCGGGTAGCTCGCGGAAACCATGGACTGAACGACGGGGGCGCCCGTCGCCGTGTCACGCCCGAGCACGGGCCTGGCACCGAGCGGCACATCCGCACAAGCAATGCCCATTGAGGCGCCAGCGGGGACCGACACAGGAATGGCGAACTCCCCCGTAGCGCCCGTCACCCCACTCATCGTCGGACCGGGCCCCGTGACGGTGACGCGCATGCCCGGGAAGCGAACCACGGAGTGCATCTCCTCCGTGCCCGCAGTGGCCTGTTCATCCAGTTTGAAGACGAGCCGATACGGAGCTCCCCCAGTGCCGCCATCGCCTGCTGCTCCTGCATCGGGCGCGGTTCCCACCTCCGGATCCACCGGAACCGTCTCAACCTGGAGGATGTAGGTCCGCAGCTCGCTCCCAGTGCGTCCGCGCAAGAAGATGGTGGTGGTTCCGCGCGACAGTTCGACATTGCCAGTCAGTGTGACTTCCGTCTGATCCTCAGCCTGGCTGCTCGCGGCCCAGACCTCTCCTGCCGGCGGAGCGATCTCGGAACCATTCGCCGCCTTCGCGGAGAGCATGGCGTCGATGCGCGCCCCTGACGCCCCTGTCGCGACGCGTGTCACCTGCATTGACACGGGCATTCGGTAGGGCAAGGCCACCTGACGGGGAACGGCGATGAAACTCTGCGTGGCCTTCGACAAAGCCACGACAATCTGACGGTCCTCAGGGGCGCGGAGTGCACCGACCACCGTCGCGGGCACCTGGTTCTGGATGGACTGGTCCAGTTGCGAATAGACCTGGGTTCCTGGCGGGTACTGCGCGTGGGCTTCGCTCAAGAGCGCATCGAGCGCCTGCTTCCAGAGCGGCCCCATGGGACGTGCGGGCAACTGCCCAGGGAACAGGGTTCCCTGCATGCCACCGTCGTCCGGGGACGCCCCCTGCCCGCCCATGTTCGCCAGGGCGTCTTTCACGATGGTGTGCTGCTCGTCGGTGAGCATCATGTAGCCGATGACTTCCACCGAGCGGAGGTCCAGCGGGGTCTCCGTCCGGACGTACGCGCCGTCGGCGGATACCCGCGCCAGGCCCATGCGCGCCAGCGTGTGATTGCGCGGCTCGTGTGCGAGCACGACAGCGAAGTGCCCCGCCCCCTTCGACGTGACGTTCGGGAACTGGAGCATGAGCGGCTTCTGGACGCGAAGTCCGGCCGGCCCGATCTGCCAGACGGCGGTGGGCGTCGAATGGCTCCCCAGCTTCATCGGCAGCGTCACGGCTTCGAGCCGGGTCGCCGTCAACATTCCCTGCGTCTGGCCATTCTCGAACAGGAGTGCGTCGGCGCTGCCATCCAGGGTCAAGCCCTCGTGCCGCGACGAGAAATCCACGTGCAGCGCAGCAGTCGTATCCACGCGCACCGCGCTGTCGGTATCCACGGCCGTCAACGCGACCGGAACGTCCACCGTCTCCTCTTCCGCGGTGACGGTCAGCAGGCGCCGCACCGTCGGGAGCGGCCTCCCATCCTGGCTCGTTCCCCCCTCGTAGCGCAGAACCTGAGGTCCAGACACCGAGGTACTGAGGGACCAGTTGCCATCCGCCCCCGTGCGGACCGACTCTCCAGTGCCCTCCATGACCACGCGGGCGCCAGGAAGCGGCTGGAAGCTGTCGTCCATCACGAAGCCGCGAATCCGCGTCAGCGGACGGCGCACGGTCAGTTCGCTACGGAAGTCGTCGGCCTGCCCGGGCCCCACCGCGGCGTGGAGGTCCGACACACGGATCTCGAGCGGCTCGCTCTCGGGAAGTGGCGAGCGCGCGATGAAAGTCGCAGTCTGTCCACCCGGCGCGAGTGAATAGCCTCCAGGCAGGTCGGCGCCTCGATGGAGCACTCGGAATCCGGTACGAACCGACTCCAGCGTCGCCGCCTTGTTGAAGGACACGCTGATGAGCGCATCTGTCTTGACGTTCACCGCACCGGGTTCCGGCTGGACGCCGGTCACGACCAGCGGTTCCGTCGCGGGGTCCCGATAGAACACCGTCACGGAGTTCGTTGCGGAGAAGCCCCGGACATCCGTGGCGGTCACCGTGAGCGTGTTCTCCCCCAGGGCCAGCGGCACGTGCGCCGCATAGATTCCGGGGGACTCCTCGGCCGCCAGTCCCGTTCCGATCCGCACCTCGCTCAGCGCCGCGAAGGCGACCACGCGAGCCCGGACACGAACCGTCGCCGCCGGAGCCTCGCTTCCACTTGCGGGCTCGAGCACGGTGATGACCGGGGGCGCGTTCTCGACGTTCAGCACGACGTTGCGGTGCTTCTGGTTGCCAGCCCGGTCGCTCGCGACCACGTTCACGACGGTCTGGCCCATGGACAGCGGCACGGCCGCACTGAAGCTGCCTCCCATCACCGTGACGGGCACCCCCTGGACCGTGACTCCCGCGAGGTGCTTGTCACCCGCAATGCCCTGAATCAGGTAGGGAGACTCACTCACGGTAACAGGGCTCGCTGCAGGTCGCGTCACCTCCAGCATGGGCGCAGTCCGGTCCACGGTCACCGTGCGCGTCGTGCTCGCGGTCCGCCCGTCCGCGTCCGTGACGACGAGGGTCAGCGTGTGGTCACCTTCGGGCAGCGAAAGTGACTGGCTGAAGCTGCGCACCATCATCGTCGCGGCGACACCGTTGATCTTCACGTCGAGGGGGAGCGTGCCGCCCTCCACCTGCCCCACCACTGCCAGGCTCTCGCCACCCAGCACCGCATCGGGGGACGGCATGTCCACACGGAGCACGGGTGCGGATGAACCCGTACCCGCGTCGGTTCCGGGCGTCCCGGAGTCGACTTGAGGCTCACTGCCCGCATCCGTGCCGCTCCCGGCATCCGGCAGGGTCCCCGCGTCCGTGGAGCCCCCGTCGGGCTCCGAGACGACCCGCGTCACGTTGATGATGCGCTCCGTCTGGAGTCCGTAGCCATCCATGGCCACGACGCGAAGCGTCTGGTGTCCGGGCGTGAGCTGAACGGTTCGAACGAAGGCCCCATCCCCCGAGACAGCGGCCAGAGAACCGGCGACCACCACCGTGACGGAGTCCTCGGTGTCCTCGACGGATGCCGTGCCACGCACCGTCACCGTCCGCTCCTCGGTCTGTGTATCCGACGTAGGTTCAGTCACCGTCAGGTTCGGAGCCCTTCCATTCGCACGCACATGGATGGTGCGAGCGGCGGAGAGGTTGATGGCGTCCGTCACCAGGAGCTCCAACGTGTTGTCTCCCTGGCTCAAGGCATGGTCGACCTCGAAGGAGCCATCCGCAGTCACCTGGATGGGCGCTCCGTTCAAGGTGAGCACCACCGGCGAGGTGTCGGTCGCGGTGCCACGGACCTTGACGGACAGCCCACCGATGCGGGCCCCCGCCGAGGGGCTGGTCACGACCAGTTGGGGCGGCGTGGAGTCCCGCAACACGGTGAGCGTAGCGGTATCGGCATTGCCGGCCGCATCCATCGCAGTGACAACGAGGTGGTTGGCACCCTCGGTCAGCGCCACGGTCCGCCGCCACAGCCCATTGCCGCCACGGACCAGGTCCTGGCCGCCCACCTTCACGCTGGCGACGACATTGGCCTCTACGACGGACGCGACGAGCTCGACCTGCTCCTCCTGGGTGACGAGGCCCGCGACAGGCGACTGCACGACCAACTCCGGGGGCACGGAGTCGATGACGAAGTTCCGCTGGACCACCTCGGTGTTCCCGGCCCGGTCCACCGCCGTGACCACCAGGACGTGTGGCCCATCACCTGAAACGCTGCCGCCACTGGAGAAAGGCAGGCCATCCAGAGTGGCCGTCACCGTGTCGAGGTGCGCATCCTCCACGGTGTAGGTCAGCACCACGGGGCCACGGACGTACTGCCCCTCTGAAACGCCGGAGACCGTCACCACCGGCTTCTGGTCGTCGAGCGTCACGGCACGGCAGCTGCGCCGCACGTTGCCGCAGGCATCTCGCGCCGTCGTGACCAGGGCGTTCTGCCCCGGAGTCAGCGGCACGGAGGCACTCCACGTCCCCGACGTCAGGGTCGCGGGAACACCGTTGACCTCCACGCGGGTGACGTCGAGTCCTGCGGTGCCGCTCACCTCCCAGGGCGTGGCGGTTGCCAGCGTGCCATCCTGGGGTGACGTCAGCTCGAACATCGGCGCGAGCGTGTCGACATCCAGCACGCGGGCCTGGATGGACGAACCCTGGCCGCCGGAGAGCTCGACCTTCAGCGTATTCGCCTTCAGCAGGGGCACTTGGATGACGCGAGGGCGGAACGGCCCCGCCTCGGGGCTGAGGCGCATGACGACGCGCTCGTTCAACACCACCTGGCCAACGAGCGAGTTGCCATTCCGCGCCTCCACCACCAGGACGCCCTGAGCCCCGGGGCCTGCCCCATGGAAGCTCCGGGACACGCGCGCAGGGGCACCCCGCCCGCGCTCGACGGTCACATCGAGCAACGTGCAAGGCAACTTGGACAGGTGAGCCACGGATGCGCGGGCGGAGCTACCACCGGTGGCTCGAACCTCGAGCTGATTGCTCGCGCTCAGCCACACGGGGACGGCTTTCAAGCCCTCGCCACTGCCCGCGAAGGCGACGCGCTGCCCATCGAGAATCACCTCGGCGGTTCCCGCCGCCCCCTGCCCCAGCCCATCTCCATGCTGGAGGGCGAGCAGGCCCCATTCGCCTGCGTTCGCGGCAAACGTCGTCGCGACCGGAGTGCCCGTGGACTCAACCGGTCCCGCCACCCAGTCGGCGGAGTGCCCTTCGGGCTCCACTTCCGCGCAAACGCCCGTGGGAGCCGCGTCAGCCGCCTCGACGGCGGCGCTCAGCACCTTCGCGGCGGCTGATTCGGAGGGACGGGCCTCCTGCGTACACGCGGCAACCCAGAGCCCCAGCGCCAGAACCTGCAGCAACCGACTCATCCGACATCCCCTCTTCGCACTACGGTTCTGGGCTCGCAGACGTCGAACCAACACGGTCATCCCGTCCCCAGGCGTGGCAACGAGCCAGGCGCCCAGGGCCCGGTGTCGCGCACGCTCCGGCGCTCGCCAACTCCACCCGGGGTGGAGAGCGCGGCGCGTCCTGCCTGCCGTCCTACGCTGCATGTATGAACCGTGCTTCATCGTGGCGCCTCGCCCGTTCCCCTGCCGTTACTGCCCTGTTACGTCACGCCGCGTGCTGTCGCGCTCTACGGCCAGGTTCAACTCCACCCCATGCCGGGGATCCTCCCCCAGTGAGGCTCCAGGAGCGGGATGGCCGTTCCAGGTCGAGCCCCCAGGAAGACGCATGTTGGCCTCCGCTTCCGTGCGCAGGCTCTGGAGCGGATTGTTGTGGGCGTAGACGTAGGGCGCGGCACTCCGGCCCTGAAGCGCGTTCGAGATGATGACCTGAGGATCGAGGACGCGCGGATCCGGCTGGAAATACCGTCCCACGCTCGGGTCGTAGGACCGCATGCCTTCGTCGAACAGGTCCGACTCGGTGTCGTAGTACTGCCCCACCCGTCGGAGGTTCGTCCAGAAGGGGGCTGCCCCGTTCTCGAAACGCCGGTACTCGTAGGCGGGAATCGCGACGCCACGCCGCCGCGCGGTTCCTGGACAGGTGCAGTTCGAAGGCACGCCCGCGTCCGCACCACAGGTGGCGGCATCGCAGGTCATGTTGGTGACGAACTGCACGGCGACTTCGCCATTCGTGGCTTCGACCCAGTCGCTCCAGACCATGCCCCGGTTCGTGCCACTGTAGGGGCCTGCGAGCTGGGCGCCCGTACTCCCATCCTTGAGGAACACGTAGTCGTGTGCGGGCTCGGTGTCGATGAGGCTGAAAAGCACCCGCGCCTGGAGCTTCAGTGATGCGCTCCGAGCCAGCTGCTGGAATCGAGTCAACTCCTGGTCGAGGCCATCACCGTAGGGATTCCCGGACATCGCGTAATGGGATACGCGATTGACGTGTCCGAGCGGATCGTACTCGCCGGTCCCCGTGATGCGGCCATTCGCATCCATCATGAGCACGGGCCTGCCGGCGTGGTCCGTGACGATGAAGTAGAGACCACAGGCAGCCGGGTCTCCGTTGCGTGCACACTCGGGCGAGTCATCCGACAGTCGGGTCCACTGCGGCGTGAACTTGCCGCGAACCACGGCCACCGGCCTGCCCCCCAACCACACGAAGTCATCCTCAATCAGGTAGTTCACCGGCGCGAGGATCCGATCGCCGCCTCTGTCCGACAGCAACTGGTCGCCCAGGTCGTGAAAAAACTCCTCACGAACGCCCGTCGGATAGTCCTTGAGACGCCGACGATTGAAGGCGTCGTACAGGTAGACGTAGTAGGAGTTCGTCCAGCCCACGCTCATCGAGCGCATGTGCTGGTCCCGCACGCCGTCCGCCGGATTCAGGTTGAGATGGGTATGACTATCACCCGTCGTGAGCCGGTTCGTGGCCTTCCTGCTCACGTTGCCATTCGGGTCGTAATAAAAGGTGTTGGCGAACATGGGCCCCGGGCCCGAGTTCTCGACGAACAAGTGGTCGGGATCCTGGGGGCCGTAAAAATGATAGGTCGTCGTCCTACTGTGACCGTCTTCCGAGGACGATGTGCGATTGCCTCGACGGTCGAAGACGTAGGTCCTCGATGCATACGGCCCTCCCGCCGCGGCAAGGTTTCCAGAAGGACGACTTGCGCTCGTGAGCCGCAACGTCCGGTCGTAGGAGAACTCCTCTGTCTGGGCCTGCGTCGAGTCGAGCAAACAGGTGTCGATCCTGCGCACCAGGTCAGCGGTCCATGTATAGGTGCGGCTGTAGATGTCCCCAGTCCCCGAACCAGGGCTGAGCGGTCCGGACGACACGCGCAAGGACCGGAGTCGCCCTGTCAGATCGGTCGACGCGGCTGAAGGCGGCGTATCTGCGCAGGCCGCCGCTGACGTCGCCGGCGGTATGGAGGCATCGTCCCCGAGCATGTACTCCACCGAGCGGGTGACGTCTGCACGAACGTGCTGCTGCTGGTAGCCCCTCAAACCGCCGTACGGCTCCCAGACCACGCCGCTGATGACGCGTCGGGTCTGCCACTCCGTGCCATCGTGGTGTGTCACGTCGACGGCGGTGACCCGGTCGACGCCGGCCCCCACGCCATGGACATACGACACCTGTCGGCCGTGGGGATACGTGATGGATGCGAGGTTGCCGTTCGGCGTGTAGCCGTAGTGGGTGTCCGGATTGAGAGCGAGCCCCTGGCCGCACCCGGACGCATTGGCCCGCACCCGAATCTCGCGAACCACCCGGCCGAAGTCATCATATTGGTACCAGGTGCGCCCAAAACTATCCTCCCGATACCGAAGCCGGCCCATGCTCTTGAGCTGCGTCGCACAGCCAGACGGAGGCGTACCCTCGTTGTCATACGCGAGCTTGTAGTGCGTAAAGGCGAAGTCCGCGTCCGCGTAGAGCGCCTGGACCTGGACCAGTCGGGAGAGATGGTCGTACGTGAAGATTAGCGGGATCTTGAAGGTACTGCCCATGTACGGCGAGACCTCGACGGTCTTGTTGCCGAGCGCGTCGTAGGCATAGCGCATGGCGCCATTCATCTGTGGGGGCGCGACCTCCACGAGATTGCCGAAGTCGTCATAGGTGAAGGTCGCGGAAGGCTGCGTGCATGCCTCGAAGGTATTGCTGCTGAGGCAACCCGCCTTGAGGGACGAAACATTGCCGTGTGCGTCGTAGCGCAGCAGCAACCGCTGTCCCTGCCCCTCGGAAGGAAACTCGTCGACTTGTTCGAGACGGTTCGCCCGGTCGTACGAAAGCGAGCTGCAGACCGCAGTCGACGGCACGCCATTGGGCCCCACACCGCACCACGCAGGCGGGGCGTTGAAGGCATGTCCAACCCCAGTCAGGTTGTCCGCACCGTCAAATGACTTCGCGCTCGTGTAGCTGCCAGGCCCAACACCCCACTTCTCGTGCGTGGGGCGCAGATGCGCATCCGCGGCGAAGGAGCGCACGCGACGAGCCACGCCCGGTGCCTCCAGGAATCGCTCTTCCTTCAAGGAACCGTCCGGCCAATATGTGAAGGCGACCTTCTCCGTCCAGACGGCTCCCGTGCTATCCGCCGCCCGAGCCTTCCATTGAAGGTTCTCGGTGAGTGTTCCGCCACTACAGGCCCCAGAGGGTGTCCCGGTGCGGTAGCAGAACACCTCGAAATTCGCTTCAGGCCGCTGCACCCACGCGAGGTGCCCGTCGTCATAGCCAAAGCGGGTGACGATGTCCGTTTGTGGCCCGGAGGTTCGCACCGTCTGCGCCGTCAGAAGGCCATCATTCCAGGTGAAGACGGTGGTCACGCCGTTCGCATCGACGCGCTCAGTGACGTTTCCAGCGACATCATATGCGTTGAATCGCGTGTCGACGGGCGCGCTTGACGGGCCTGCGGGAAAGCGAGCCACCCGCCTCAGCCGGTTCTTGCGGAAGCCCGTGGTCTCCGAGTCCGCCCAGTAGAAGTATTGTGTGAGCGGGTAGTTGGTTCCAGCCTGGCAGTCCGTGGCGGCCTCGCCATCCACCCAGCAAGGGCCGTGGACCTCGAGGACCCGCCCCAATGGATCCGAGGTCTCCTCACCCGTGCGCTGGACGAAGTAGAAGGTGCCAATCCACCGCTTCTGGGGGCTCCAGGCATTCGTCTGCCTGTCCATGTCACGGGTCCACCCGGAACGAATGGAAGCCACCAGCCGGCCCGAGGTGTTGTAGCGGTGGTAAGTCCGGGCCCGCTCGTCAGCGCCGCCCAGCAAGCTGGCCTTCTCCACCGAAGCCAACTGCTGCTGTCCACCGGGCCCGTAGCTGTGGGTGTAGTGCTCTTCGACGAGTGCGCCAGTGCCCGCCATGTCCTGGGCCCCGCGGAGCACGGTCCTCTTCTCCATCGTCATTGCGGGCGCCCCGGCTCCCTCACCGGACGGAGCGTGGACGTACACCTCCCAGGCATCCCGCTTGTTCTTGATGGCGCGCTCGTAGGCGTGCGCGTTCTCGGTCGCACAGGCCCATTCGTGGCGCACGCTGCCTGGGCTGCATGCCCCGGCGGCGTCACATGAGTCCACCGTCTGGTAGACGCGAGGGACACCACCCGCCTCCGTGCCGGGCAGGGAGGAGAAGACGCGTGAGAAAGATGCCGGCGACTCCTGCCCGTTCCCGCGACCCGCTGCCGGCTCCGTCACGGTCTGAGACCACGGCTCGACGCCGCAGCAGTCGCTTCCGGGAAGGCACAGGCTCTGCGCCAAGGCGTTCCCCGGAAGCATGATGCACAAGGCGCCAAGGAGCGAAACAGAAGGACCCATATACGGCTTCATCGAGACTCCGCTACAGCGCCGGTCCAGCCTTCAGGCGGCGCGCACACCTGCCCTCCGGCGGAGGGATGAATCTGGACGCAGCTCCAGGCTTTCGGGCAGTCGTCATCACTGCGGCACTGCTGGCTGCAGAAATAGTCCTGATCGAGCTGAGGCCCGGCCCGCAGGCAGAGGCGGGAATGGCAATCGGACTCGCCGCCAGTGGCACAGCGCTCTCCCAGTGCCTTGGTCCGCTGCTTCGCCTGCTCGAACTGGTGGACCGGCCGTACCGAACTCGATGGAGTGGCAGGAACATCGGACTGCCGCTCTACCGTCGTCGCGGCTTGTTCGCTACAGCCGAAGCTCCAGGTCAGCATCCACCCCAGGCACAAGGACCGAACCAGTGTTCGGTGCATGGATGCTGGACGACTCGCAGTCGCCGTCACCGGGCCAGGGCAGAGCCCTCTGCGATTTCGCGAGGAGGTCATTGTTGTCCCCCCTCCCCGGCCGAAGCTCCTGACGCGTGAGTACCACCATCGAGCGCCGATAGCGCCGCAGGAAAGCGCTTGACGGGAATCTTCGTCTCCAGCTCCTTCATCAGATGGCTTTCGGCCTCACGCCGGGCCTCTGCGGCAACGCGTCCCCTCGCCTCTTCGAACGTCGGTATTACGGTTTCTACGGGCGCAAGCGCCTGGACCACATGAATGCCATAGGGCGTCTCGAACGGCTTGCTCACCTCATCTTTCTTCAAGGCAGCCGCGGCCTCGAAGAACGAGGCGTGAACCTGTCCTTCCCGAACGATACCGAGGTCGCCTCCACGCACCGCGGAGACCTCGTCCTGACTTACCTCTCGAGCAACGTCTTCAAAGGCTTCCCCACCAATGATTCGGGCATAGATGAGGCTTGCGCGGTCCATGGCCCTTCGGCGCTCGGCCGCGGCCGCATTGGAGGCAATCCTGATGATGACCTGACGGACATGAACTTGCCTCCGCGCCAAAGATGCCTTCGTGGACTCAAAGCGCTCACGCAAGTTCGCTTCGCTCGTGGCGCCTTGGAGCTCCTCCTGGAGGAATACTTGCGCCAGAACTTCGCGGCGAGCTGCCGAAAGCCGCGCACGTACATCGGCTCGCTGATCAAGCCCGGCAGAAACAGCTTGCTCAGCCAGGCGAGCCTGCCCGACAAGCGCCTCGAGCTCGGCATCCAATGCCTCCGCGCCAGTGGCGCGTCTAGAGGAGAACTCAACCAGGTCCGAGCGCCGAAGTTCGGTGTGCCCTACCTCCGCGATCACATCGGCATCACGGCAGCCGTATGCTGAGGCAACCGTCAAGAAGATGACAATTGCAGACGAGGTGCGCCTGAGCCAACGGGGCGCTGGAGCGCCCCGAGTGTAGGAGATGAGTTTCATGGCCGGATGATGTTTTGAGACTGCAGTCGGGAATTCATATCCACAGTCAGCGTCCCCCTGACGTCCAACGCGTCAGGTGTGAACACCGAAGCCCCGCCCTTGACCGTGAAGTTTCGGAAGGTCTGTACCCCTTCTGGGGTCCCAAAGAGCTCGGTTGGCCTCACTCGAGTCGGGTCGGGCTTTCGCGTTCCATTGTCAAAGACAATGTCGCCGTATTCTTCCTGGAGTGCCTTGAGGTACACCGTTCCCGTGCCACCTTCATCCGCCCCATTCGCAGAGGTACCGTTCCAGGAGAACGAGGATGCTGAGGCGTCATAGTAAACAGCGATACGTCCCCCTCCTGCCCAGTTGGAGCCGCCTCTTGCCGAAATGATGCCTGACCCTGTCAGTGCTCCGACATTGACGAGGACACTTCCTCCAGCTCCGCCATAAAAGCCACCGAGAGCACGGCCCGAACCGTTCGCGTACAGGTTGCCGTTCAAACGCATGGAGGCCGCAGTCAAATGGAGCACTCCACCCCCGTTTCCTCCGGCATCGACGTTGCCCAAGGATCCTCCTGCTCCAAACGTCAAGGGCATTTTGTAATCACCATAGACAGCAACGGGCTCGCCCTGAGAGAGCGGGTAGGTCATCCGCCCATATCCGCCATGGCTGCCTGCAGCGCCGACCCGTCCGGAGGGCACATTGCCATGAGTCAGGCCGGATGGATCGGGGTTCCCTTCTTGCCCCCCTCCCAAATAGCCCTGCCCCGACACATTGATGCTCGCTGTGTCCCCTAGATCGACGTGGCCAGTGACAACGATTTCTAGTGGCCGCGGCAGGCCGTCCGACCTGCGCTCCTGCCTCAGCACAGGATAAGTTCCGGTCAACTTCAAGCTCGACAATCGCAGCGGCGCTCCACCGACGACTGCAAGCTGTCCGTTTAGTTCCACCGAAACGTTGGGTTGGAATGCCCAAGGTTGACGCAAGGTCATCTGACTCAGTCCATTGACGTGAAGCGATGCCACTGCCCCCGTTACTTCTCCGTGGAAGGTGGCCCGAACGCCGCGCTCAATCTCGAGAGTACCCGTCGTGAGCGGCCCCATGACCTCCACGTCGCCATGCCCAAACGCAACGAAGCGGTCAAAAACGCCGCCATCAACGCGCGTAGGTTTTGCGCGGTCATAGAATTGGAGCGTGCCTCCAGCGTCGGTCGCCAGGATGAGTTCGCCATACTCCTGCGCTGTCCCCTTCAAAAACACCGTCCCCGCGCTGGCGTACTGCCCCTTGGCTTCTACCTTCGACCAGTCGAACGAACTCACGGCGGAGTCATAGTAGATTGCTACGCGTCCGCCACCTCCTCCGTAAGCCGTCCCCCGGCCAGCACCGTTCGCCTTGATGCTGCCCGTTCCGGTCAGCGCTCCGGCCTCGACACGGATCCCGCCGCCGGCGCCGCCATAGCTCGCATTGAGGGTGCTTCCACCTTCCGCATTCGCAAGCAATTCGCCATCCAAGCGCAACGTCGCCGCCTTGAGCCTTATTAGACCGCCCCCGTTCCCTCCGAGAACGTCCGAGGTTTCTCCGCCGGAACCCCCTGCTCCGAGCTCAGCCGGATTTCGATAATCGCCGTAAGTTGCGACAGCCACTGCGCCGTCAACTCGAGGAATTGCCTTCCCGAAGCCACCATGGCTCCCTCCAGCCGAATCGAATTCCGTCGGTTCATTTCCCAGAGTTTTGCCAGAGCGCTCAGAATTTCCTGGCTGCCGCCCCCCGAGATAGCCGCGGCCGCTGACATCGATCTTGCCTCCTTTGTAGATATTCGCCTCATTCGAGACAGTGAGGTCCATGACGTTTCGCACTTCTCCGTCTTGAGGACCATGGGTCACCACTGCATTCTGCAATACATACAGGTTCCGGAATGCATGGACGCCATCGATTCGGATGGTTTGACCACTTCGAATAATGATGTCCTGCCCTTCAAAGCGCATGTCATCAGCAGCAATGGTGCTGGTGATGTCCGCGGGATATCGCGCATCCAGGACGAGAACATCCTGAAACACCTCTGTCACCTGGCCATGCTGGTCTTGCGCAACGAGCGCGATGCGTGCGACTCCACCGGCGATAGGCGTGAACCTTCGACGAAGATTCGCTGACGTCGCTGGGGCGATGAATCGCTCTCCGAGAGCAATGCCATTCACGCGGAACTCTGCCCACGCGAGCGGGGTTCGCTCGTCGACGACGTATCCAATGAATTCTCTCTCTTCGCCGACCAGCATGTAGGTGATCGGATTGAGCGTAACGGCAGGCGGCCGATTGGCGCCTACCGAGTACGTTCGAGAGAAATGTACGACTGCACCCAGACTGTCGGTAGCAGTCGCAGTGACCAACAGCTGTGTTGCGGATGCCCCAAGCGTCACGTTCGCACAGCGCCTCTGGCACCGTTCGCCGCACGAGACACGTTCCTCCAGAGGTACGTCATCGGCGGTGGCGGTGAGCGTGACGACTCCGACGTTGTCGGTCGCCTGCACGCACGCGCGGACAGTCTCCCTCTGAATCGGACTGGATGGGAGTATCCAGGCATCGATTACAGGAAGCGGGTTGGCCGCCAGGACTGTCGTGCGTTCGTCCGAGCCCGTTCGGCCCCGCGAATCAGTGGCAACAGCCCGGAAATGAACCGAGGGCCGCTCACTCAGGCGGGGCAGCGTATAACTAACGGAGAGCACAGTGGAGTTCGAAGACCCAATTTCGACACCGTCCGCAAAGATTCGAACGTTTGACACGTCTCGATCGGCATCATTCGCCGTCGCTGTGACGGTAACAACTGTGCCTTCGCTCGCAGATGTGGGCGGGCTCGACGCTGCGAGCGTCACTGTTGGCGCCGTCCCATCCGGAAGGACGGTATAACTTTGAGAGACACTCGTCCGGCGTCCTGCCAGGTCCACGGCAGTCAGCACCAATGACAAGGACTGCCCTACCGCCTCCTCAGGCAGGAGAAGTGAATGGTTGAGCGTAACGCTGCTTCTGACTTGCGGCGAAACGGCGATCAGCTTCCCGTCCTGCTCAAGTTCTAGCCACAGAATCCCATCATCAGTACCTCTCAGCACCAGTTGATTGACAAATGGTCCCGCTCGCACTTGTGCCGGTAGGCCGCTTGGCGTCCCGGGAGGCTGAATATCTCTGAATACGTCGACAGGAACCGACGCTTCGACCATTCGTCCCCCACCCTCCGTCATGACCACGGTCAGAGGAATGCTCTCGGATGTATCGAAGATCGGCGCTTGGAACGCGCCTTCAAACTTCGACGCATCTCCCGGGACCGAATGAAGCTGGCCAAGATAGGTCGCCCCAAGCCGAGCTGTGACCCTGAAGGGAGGCAATCCCCCTCCCTTTTCTGCGGAGACACTGACAACAGCTCCTGAGTAGATGTCGGCTCCAATGGAAGGGACGGTCACGCGGAGCGTAGGCAACTCCGTGGAGGGTGGCTGAACGGCGATCTCTACTGGAGGCGAAGTGGCGATCGCGCCGCCCGCGCCGCGAACACGAACCTGCACAAAGTGAGACTGTCCGGCACTAGAGCGCGGATCCACCATCCAAGCCCCGCTCAGGCTCATCTCGTCAATGGCCGCCACCGGCCGCCCATCCACAAGCAATTCAGCGGCATCTACTCCGACACCGCGCGCGAGAGCATGGAGGTTGAATTCACTTCCAGCTTCTAGCGCCATGAAGCCCTTGGGCGTGTGGATTCGAACCGAAGGCGTTACGGCGTCTGGAGGAGTGTATGTACGGACACTTCCCGAAACTCCGACCGTACTGTCTGCAACCACTATCCGGCCAGACGCAAGAACTGCATCCTGCGCATTTGTCTCTGCAAGATGCGCAACGCGTTCCGCCGGTCCCCCTTCTGGCAAATGCCACACTTCGACGCCTGCGGCGCCTTCGCTGATCAGTGCCAGCCGTCCTTCAAGGCGAATCCGCTGCACGTCCCCCAGCGTAGACAGGGTTCCCACGAGCTCTGGCGAGTCTCCATCGCGCAGTTCGAAGATGGAGACCGACTTCTCGCTACCGGCCAAAGCCAAGTGTCCGTCAAGTGCAACGAAGGATGCCGATACGGGAAGCACAGCCGTCTGGATCAACTGTCCTGACGGAGCGACCTCCACCACGGCAACTCCATTGGTGCCCATGGCCACGAGCGCCCGCGACTCGTCACCCGTGACGTCGAGCACCGACCGCCCAAACGCCAAAGTCTGGCTGCCCGTCACAGCAGGCCAGTTGACCGATCTCAAGGTGCCCGACGAGGAAATTGCCCAGATCCGGTCAAGCGCAACTGAGAACCGATCCACAGGGCCAAGCGCTTGCTGGAGCGCTCCCGACCTGCTCGTGAGCCACTGAAGCTGACCTCCAATCGACGCGCTTGTTTCAGCGAGCCTCAGCGATTTGTCATCAAGGGCAAAGACGTTACGACCGAGGCTTTCGACCTGATGGATATTCGCGCCAGACAAAGCAGTTCCGCGAAGAGACGGTTCCGCCCCACCTGCAACGTCAATGTATTGAACACCCGATGCCCCGTTCGCAACAACGACGCCGCCCCTGAAGGGGGCGAGCCCGAACGCAACGTGCTGGACTGGCACAGCGCCCGTAGGCTGTCCCGAGGTCGGCGCTGGGAGTCGCAGCACCTGAAGGCCGGACGGGCCTACGGCGAACAAAAGGCCGCCGCTCAGCTGCAGATCGAGCACGTCAAGCTTGATTCGAGAGACCACGCGCGGGTCACTTGGCTCGCGGTAGTCCACCATTCTCAACCAGCCGTCATCACAAGCGATGTAGGCCACGCCACGAATAACCTTGAGCGAACGCACGCCCGAGGTCAGCGAAAGAACCCGTGCTTTAGCGTGGGTCTGATTCGCATCGATCCTTACCCAAGCATGAAGTGATTGTTCCGTTCCGACGACGATCAGATCCCCATCCCGTGCCACAGCGCGAATCTGCTCGTTCGGAACATCAATGATTCGCGAGTGCACTTCACCCAAGTCATTCACAGCAGGTACGACCACCCGTGATGCTCTGTGCGTGACGACAGGGCCCTCCGCGAGGGCCTCCAAAACTCGACTCGGCTCGCTTGAGCTCCCCCATTCGGAGCGTGCAGGAGAGGCCGGATCGCCAACATCAATCTCTTCGAAGCGATACGTCCAGTTGGACTGGTTACGCGTCGCGTAGAAAATCTTTGACGAGGCCACGCTGTTGTACGTCCCCGGCAACCGAGACACCAATCGGGGAGTCGACGGAACACTGACATCGACGAACCACAGGCCATGGCCTTCAAGAGCAAGCGCCGATAGCTGATCAAGTACCGCCAGTCCCACAGGAGGCACGGGCGTCGGAAATGAAGCCAATTGCATGACAGTGGGAGCGTGTGCGTTCCCGCTCACCTGCCCGATCCAGAGTCCTGTCGATGTTGTAACGTAGACCAGGTCCCCACGTCGGATGATTTGGGAAGCGCCATCGAGCGAGACGCTTGCTACCTCGTGTGGTCGCGCGCCCCCTGTTACCGTCCGGGTCGCCGAAACTGTCGAGATATTCCCAGCCTCATCTTCTGCAATTGCAGTCAGGCTCAGCAACGTTCCAGGAGCAGCATTCTCGGGGATTTCATACCGGAGCTCCTTCCCTCCCCCGGCCTGGCGTACCTCATCGATCGACAGCTCGATGGAGACGCGCTCCAATGCGACCCCATCTGCGGCCTCGACGCTGGCAATCAGCTCGCTGCCTGCGGCAATGAACTCTCCCTCAGGGTCAGTCTTGATGGACGTCAGGACGGGCGGAGTCAAATCATCGACGACAACGAGCGCCAAGGTCGCTGGGGCTGACTCGCGCCCGGCTGCATCTCTCGCCACCGCAGTCACAGTCACGGTCCTGGCGCCATCACCCAATGGGGTACGCACAGGCATCAGTAGCTGTGCGCCCTTGGCGCGCCCAGCCTCCAATCCATCAACACTCAGGACGATGGTCTCACCACCGGTTCCCCCCTCGACGGCAGCCTCAATCGTGACGAAGGTCCCTTCGTAAATGGGGGTCGTATCACCCTGCGCGCGCCGCAGCACACTCACCACGGGGATTGATGCCCCCGGGTCGTCGTGCACCAACAGCGTGCGTGTCAAAGGCGCGCCGCGTCGCCCCTGCACATCCAGAGCGACAAACGTCACTTGTACGGACGTTGGCGCTCCTGCTGAAACCATGGGGGCGCGGAGTTCGCCCGCAAGCCGCGGCGCCGTCAGGATGATGGGAGCGCCGCCAGCGAGCGTCACCTCCACCTGTGCCACCTGCGCTGGAGCCTCCGGCAGGGCGACGATGGGGAAGTAGGCGCCCTCCGGCACTTCCGCGGGCAGGCGCACGTCAGCCAGCGCTGGTCCGTCTGCCGGGCCAGGCTCGGTCAGCGTCACCTCGCGCTTGAGCACCACCTGACGTCCCGCGAGATCCCGCACCGCCAGTTCCACTGTGGCCGAGTCGCCCGTGGACGGCATGTCGATCCACTGCGGCAACGACGTGTCCCGGGTCTCCACGACGACGCCGTCGACAGAGAGTTCCGCCGTGAACCCGTTGAGGGGAATTGCATCGTCGGACACCGACGCGTCGACTGTGACGCGCGCTCCCTGGCGTGCCGTTGCCGGCAGCTGGAAGGCCACCCGAGGTGTCATCGGGCCACGAATCACCGCCAAGTGGGACAGTCCTTGCGAGGTCCCCCCTACCAGGGCGCCAGGCACCAGCGCCGCAAGCCCCTTCACCGCCGGGTAGAGGCCTGCTCCCATGACCGTCCCACGCACGTCCAGGACGCGAGCGCCTGAAGGAGTTCCCACCGACAACAACTCGCCAAAAGCCAAGGCGTTCAGCGCTTCGGCACCCAGCGAGACGCTTCCTCGCGCCAGCCACTCGGCTTGCGCCCCCCCTGTCTCTGCGACTGCGAAACAACGCACCTCGGTACCCGCCACGCAGACCCCGCCGTTTCCGAGCGCCGCGACGGCCTTGTAGGGAGCACCGTCCAACGGCAAACGCGCGAGCTCGCGATGCGCATGCGCAGCAGTGACATCCACCGCCACCAACTCCGTGGCCGTCATGGCAAAGAGCCGCGAGCCTTCGGCGGACAGCGCGAGCACCGGCCGCATGAGGATCCGGCTCGCCAGTGCTCCGTCAACGTGACGCAGCTCAACCCCCTGGTCGGTCGCGACCGCCAGCCAGTTTCGCGCACCGTCCAACGCTGTCGGAGCGCGAACGAGCGGTGTCGATTCCAGGGATTGGTGTTCGAGCCCTGGCAGTGAGAATCGCTCCAGCGCTCCGGCGCCCCGCTTGCGAATGGCGACCACGACCTCGTTGCCCGCGAACACGGCTCCCACAGGTGTCCCAGTGAAGCTCCGAGAAGCCACTCGTGCACCGGACTGACGCGACCTCAGCTCCAGTGCGCCACCTCCCCCACCATCCGACCGGACGACCAGGACCGAATCGCCACGTGAGACCAGGGCGACGGGCTCCATGAAGTCCAGGGCATCCTCTACGGCATCGGTCTCTCCCATGGACAGCACAGCCAGGGAGCCCTGCCGCTCGGCGACACTGGACGCGCCTCCTGGCGCCTGGAGCGATGCACGGGTGATGACTGGGGCGCCCTCGGGCTCCTCCGGCAGCCGCGCTTCACCCACTAGGCTTCTCGCCACTCTCTGCACGTGAACCGTGGTGTCCGCCACACGCACGGACAGCTCTGGGAGAACGCCAGCGTCGGTTTCCCCCGCCAGCGTCAACGTCGAGCCGCCCAACAGCAACGGCCCATCCGGCTCCTGAGCCAGTGCGACGTTGACTTCCGACTGACCGTCGTCAACGACGGACACCATGACGCGGGACACAAGGCTCGACGCCCCCGCCACGTCCGTGACCTGTGCGGTGAGCTCCAGCGGCGCCGTTCCGCCATCGAGCACGGGCGCCCGGAATTCTGTCGCCCAGGGAGCCTGGGTCAGCACGTGCTCCTCACTGCCTGCCGTAATTCGAACGGACGCCACGGAGGCGACGGAGACCGCCTTCACCGTCACGCCGAAAGGCCTGCCCTCCTGCAGCTGGGTCCCGGCGTCAGGCGAAGTCACCTGTGCGAACGGCCGAACCGGCGACGGCTCCACCGTGAACGAAGCAGAAGCGTCGGCCTCATTCTCCCGGAAATCACGTGCAACGACGCGAACCACATGTGTCTGGGCGCTGGAAACGACCGGCGCCTGCCATGTGACACGCCACGGAGTATTACGAACCAGCCCCACCGAGGCGTCATCGACGAAGAACTCGACCTCGGCGATTCCATTCGAGTCGGAGGCAAGGGCCTCAATGGCCAGACTCGCGCCCCCTGCCACCTTGCCACCCGCGACAGGCGTTCGAAGCTGGACCGACGGCGGCACGGCATCTCGTGTCACCGTGATGACTCGGGGCGCAGACGCGGTGACCTGCCCCTTGTTGTCGGTAGCATACGCTGTGAGCACGCGCTGTTCGCTCGCCGCCGAGCCCTTGAGGCGGGCCAGCGGGATATCGCGCGTCAAAGCTGCGCTCGCTTGGGTGAGGCCATCCAGCTTCGCCCACGGGATGCCATCCACGTGGAGTTCGACCGCCGTGACCACGGCGTTGTCCAACGCAGTCACCACCACGGGCTCCGAACCGCCCTCCTCCCGCGTCACGTCCGCGACCGGCTGCTGGATCCTGACTTCTGGCGGGGAATCCTCGACGACATGAATCACCACCTCCACAGGAGCACTGATGTTCCCGCTCGAATCCGTCGCGGTCGCAGTCAGGAGCTGACAGGTGCCCACCTCGTCAAGAGGCCACGTGTACACGTAGGCCCCATTGGACGCACTAGGCACGGGCGTGCCGTTCACGCTGAAAGTCGTCGTGACCGCCTGCCTACTGTCATCCGTGGCGGCAACGTGGAACGACCAGGAGACGCCCGCCGCGAACGAGTCCCTCTCCAGCACGACCGTACCACCTGCCCGCTGGAGCTGGAGCGTAGGCTTCGTGGTATCCACCGTACGGAAGTTTTGTCGGAAGGGACTCGCGACATTGCCCACTGCGTCCGTCACCCCCGTGGCGGTCAGGGCGTACCAGGTTGTCGAGGCGAGGTTCGCTGTCGGCGTGAAGCGCAGCGTCCGACCATCGGC
Source organism: Myxococcus sp. AB056 (assembly GCF_006547365.1). NCBI lineage: Bacteria > Pseudomonadati > Myxococcota > Myxococcia > Myxococcales > Myxococcaceae > Myxococcus > Myxococcus sp. AB056. Next base: position 34,402 of record NZ_VHLB01000028.1, read on the forward strand.
CAGCAACTGGGACACGCCAGAAATGGCGATATCCGATGCGTTCAGCCGCAGTTGCAGAAGGCTTCCACTCTCGGCGGACAACGGCTCGTCGAACCGGACCTCGAATACGGACGCCAGCGGCACGTTCTGGAATCCGACCATCGCCATCGGATCGACACGCTCCACCTCTGGCGCGCGCACGTCCCCTCGGTACACGGCCTTCGGGATTTGGAGCGGCTCGGCACCGGGTTGAGACAGCGTGAGCGCAAGGTGACGGATGTCTCCCTTGGGCACGAAGGCCCGCACGCTGGTGGCCAAGTTGTCTTCGGTCACTGCGCGACTGCCATCGAACCGAACCTCGAGGCCGCGGTGGAACCCCGTACCGGAGATGTGGACCCAGCCACCCTCTACGTCTACCGCGCGCGGGCTCACGTCCACGAAGCTCATCGGCGCGACGTACACGAAGGGTGAAGCCGCTACGGCGCTGGCCCCGTTGCCCCCCATCACTCGGACCAACGCCGGCCCTGGCGCCGCAGATGAAGGGAGCACCACCGTCAGGACGCCATCTTGCGCATCCCCGACGCGCGTGGCCTCGACGCCGCCAATCTGCACCGTGGTCCCTTCATCAAAACCAACGCCGGACACCGTGACCTGAATGCCGCCCGCCATCGGGCCGCTGGCGGGCTCCACGTCATCCACGCGGAGCGATGTGGGCGCACCTCCTGCTCGGAGGACGTAGTCCCACGCGCCCAACAGGTGGCCTCCCGTCACCAACGGCATCGGCTCCAGGGTCAGCCGAGCCACGTAGGTTTTCCCGAGGTCGAGCTCGCCCGTTGGGACGAAGCTGAGCGACGACCCGCTGTGTCCGGCATTTCCGCCGACTGGCAGCGCACCGTCCCACAGCTGCAGCGAAGACGCCGCGGCCACCGATCCAGGCAGCTCCGAGGGCAACGTGACCGAAGCGCTCCCGTTCCGAGCGATGGCCGCGCCGGGCAATGGAGACAGCGTGTCAACCGTGGGGTACGGCAATTCAAGGACCCGCAACGAGCCGCTGGCACTCACGACGGCGACGCCATTGAGGACAACCGCGCCGGAAACCGTGCCCGGAGTGCTCGCGAACGTGCGCTCCACCAGGCCCTGCGTGGTGTCCAGCCAGGAGACCCGGTTCCCATTGGCGGCGATCAGCCATGGGCCGCTCAGCGCGAGCGTCTTGGAGAGCCCCCCATTCGGATCCACGGCGGAAGCCAATATCTGAGGCGCATCCACGCTCGTGACGTCAATCAGGTGCAACTGGGTCCCCGCCGAAACCACGACCCGGGAGCCCTCGCGTGTCATCGCCCCCATGGAGCTTCCGAGCCCAGGGATGTCGTCAATCAACGGAAGCGAACTACCTTCCGTGCTGCGCACTTCCAGGCGGGAATTGCTTCCGTCCTGGATCAGTAGGAGCAAGGCGCCGTCCACCACATCCAAGTCGATGACCTTGCCGCTGCCAAGGAAGGTTCGGGCAACGGTCACGTACGCCCCGTCCACCGGAGCCATGAGCGCCAGCTCGTTCCCGTCTGCGATCGCGACATAGGCGCCCGCGCCGCCCGCCGCGACGGCCGTCAACTCAAAGCCGGGCGCGGGAGCAAATGGCAGCCGCTCCTGCTCCACCGGACTGCAGGGCGCCTTGGGAGCGGGGCTGCACACCACGTCCGAGACGCTGTAGCGAACAATCTCGCGGCGGCCAGCCAGGAACAGGTCCTCACCATGAATGGCCATGTCCACGGGGTCATTAACCCCGCGAACCGCATCGCCCATGGGCTCCGGGCTTCCCGCCACGGAGAAGTCAACGACGGAGAGCCACCCATCCCGCGCAGCGAAGACACGGTGTCCCCGTCGAACCAGCACGGGCCCCATGTTGTCGAGGTGCGAACGCTCAGCCAGGGTGAAGGTGAATCCTCCCGGCAACGTCGCCTGCTGGGGAGGTGCTCCGGGCGTCTGCACTGTCAGGGCGACACGCCCGATCACCTGGTCCGGGACCTCGGCGAGCAATGCTCCCGTGTCGTCCATCGTCACGGAACGCGCGGGCTTGGCGTCGAAGTGAACCAGTGAGCCCGGGAAGAGCCCCTCGCCGGTCAGCTTGACCACCGAACGGCTGTTGTACGCGGCGTGCCGTGGCTGCACGCCAGCCACGGTCGGCGCCGCCAGATACCGGTACGCCCCCAGACGCAGGTGAGACAAGCCGCCCGGATTGGTGACCTCGACCGCCGCGGCCCCTGCCTTCCCAGCGGGTACCAACACGCGAATCCTGCGACCGTCCGCCGCCAGTTCCTGCACGGGAGCCTGCACGCCCCCAATCGTGACGGTACAGCCGCTCAGGAAACCGCTCCCGAGTACCTCCGCCTCATTCCCACCGGAAGCCAACCCATAGCCGGGCGACACGGAAGCAATTTCGGGGCGTTCCTGCACGGCATCCCGGCTGGTCCTGAAGTGGACCCGTCCCTGGGTGCCCAGCGTCGCGCCTCGGAGGTCCTTCAAACCGGCGCCGATCTGAAGCTCGTAGGCCGTATCCCGGGCCAACGGAGCGTACGGCGTCAACACCACCTGTCCGCCCTGGGCGTCCGATAGTGCCTGCCGCGCGACGGGGACCTCCTCTCCGGAATCCCGCCGCACCAGCTTTACTTCGCCCACGCTCGACGCATCGGGCAGCGCGGTCAGCAGCACCTGCGCAACGTCCCCTGGCGCCACGATGTCGCCATCTCGCGGATGCGTTCCCCGGATGTCGAGCGTGTCGAGCTCCACCGACGCCAGGGCACCTGCGAGCGGCAGCCCGGCATCGTCTGGGTCGCTGACAGGCAATTCGACGGGCGTGCCGTTCCTGTCGAGCACGAGCGTGCCTACCAGCAGGTAGCGGCCCATGAACGACAGAGTCCGTGCATCGCCGACCACCGTGGCACGGCCCAGCTGCGTGGGGGCCTGCCCTTCGCGCACGGAGAAGCGCAACACCTTGCCGCCCCCCGCGGCCACATACGCAACGCCTCCCGCGACGTGCGTCTGCTCAGCGGATGCCCAACCGCCAACCACCCCTTCCACCATCAAGGTACCTGCGGTCGCGGGATTCTGGACGTCCAGCAACTGGTAGATGGCGACTTGCTTCGCCTTCCCGAGCGAAAGGAAGGCACGTGTCCCTTCCACCGTGATGTGCACCGCAGGAGCCGAGAGCGCGACCGTCCCCCGGGTGCTCAGATCGCCCGTCCGGGCATCCAGGACATAGAGCGACGGAGCTCCAGAAGCGGCGCTCGACACCAGCAGGTTCGGGCCATACAGGGCCAGGGCACTCACGCCGCCTGGGATGGCACGGCTTCCGACTCGCAGTGGCCGGTGGCTGCCATTGCCCAGATCGAACACCTTCACACCCTCCGCGTCACCGACGAAGAGGAGTGAGTCGCCCAGCGCGATGTCCGACGCAGCGCCGCTGACCTCGAGCGGTGGGATCGGATCTTCGATGTCGCCGGGCGTCGAAACGTCTACGATACGGACGCCCCCTTCCCCTGCGGCGACGTAAACGGTCCCTCCGCGCTTCAGCACTCGCCGACTGCCACCAGCTCCAGAGAAGTCGAGCTCGCTGATGACGGTGACGTGCGTCGGGTCGCTCAGGTTGGCCACGAGCAGTCCGCCGTTGGACGTCTTCCGGTTCGCTTGCAGCGGCGGGCCCCCGTTCACGTCGTGGATATCGACGATGGCCCCCAAGGCCGCATAAGCCACGCCGGATTCGACGACCACGTCGCGGATTGGGGCCGTGGACAGCCGCGCTACAGCCCCCGCTCCGTAGAGGAACGCGCCCGTCAGCGGGGACTCATCGGAGCCCACGTGCGCAATCACATCCACCAAGCCAGCGGCATGTGGCGGCGCAACGACTTCCGCAGACTGGCTGCTCAGGACGCGGACATCGAAGGCGTACGTCCCCCCGAAGGACACCTGCATCCCGGGCGCGAATCCCCTGCCCTGCAACCGGACCCGGGTACCTCCCTGCTGCGCGGAACGTGTCGGAGAGAGACTGAGCAACTCCAGCGGCTCTCGATACACGAAGCCACCCAAGCGCAGTGCGCGGAGACCGCTCGGGTCGATGACCTCCACAGCCGCTGGGCCGGCGGCGTGGATGCCGTTGACCTTGGGGGCGGCAGGAACCGTCACGGTCATGGACGTTCCGGCTGCATTCACGTTACTCGAGGCAACCTGTCCACCCACGAGGACGATGGTGCCTGGGCTGGTGATGGTGCCCTGGCGGAAGCCACTTCCTTCGAGCTCGACCAGGGTCTCCTCGTCGGCGCGTCCGGAGGCAGGCTCCAATGTCTTGATGGTCGGCTGCAACGCGTTGCCGTCCACGACCTCGAAGGTCCCAACGAATGCGGCGGCTTGAGGCAACTGATCGAAGGAGTCCAGGCCATCCAGCACGACCGTGACTTCGTCGCCGGGGGTAAACGGCGCGCTCGGCGTGAAGATGACGGATGAGCCCCTCACCGCGTATTCGACGTGCCACTCTCCGGCGGCAGTGAGGACCTGGCCCGCGCGGGCCACCGTCACGGTCGCGGTCTCCGAGGTGATGGACGCCTTCAGCACTGGCAGCGTGAAGTCCACCTTCACGTGCGTGCCCGGCATGGCCTGGCCACCTGACACTGGCGTCATTCCGACCGCGAGCAGCTCGTTCGGAGGAACGACCTGCACCGTGTTGGGGCCGCTCGTGGCGACGAAGAGTGTGCCAGCTGCCCACCCCATGCCGGCCAGCCCCGCACCCACCTCAGAGTCCTGGAGCAGCTCGATGTCCGCCAAGTTCGAGAGGTTGAACACGTACAGGCGGCTTCCTACCGTCACATAGGCGCGGTCCGCACGAACGACCAGCCGGCTTCTCACCAGCGCCTCGTAGGAGCTGATGCCGGTGTCAACAGCAATGCCGCCCAGGCGAGCGCCCTGACGGTCGTAGACGGACAGGAAGAGCCCATCTCCCTGCGTCTCGACGATGTTCGAGGTCAGCGCGAACAGGCGTCCCGGACCGAGGTCCAGGGCCAAGGCATCCGCATCCAGCGGCACCGTCTCGAGCACGGGCAGCACGGGAGAGCTGACATCGAACACCTGTACGTTCCCTGTCGCCACCGTCGAATCCACGGTCGTGACGAACGCTTGCGTGCCCTCGATGCGCACCGCGGTGGCCCGTCCCGCTCCAGGGGCCGCGCTCCCCGTGCTCACCTGTCGCATGAGGACCGGGGTCTCTGGGTGCGTCACGTCCACCACGGCCAGGCCGGCCAGGTCGTTCGCCAGCAAAGCCAGAGCCCCATCCACATCGAGCCCCCGAACCGGAGACTGCGTGGACAGCCCTCCCAGTCGGAGAGGCCGCTCCGCCAGGCGCACATCAAAGATCTCAAGACCGGCCTGCCCCGGGGTGGAGACACCGACATACAGCTTGTCTCCGACCAGCTTGATGTCCGATGCCGTGCGCGGAGGGAAGCCCGGAAGGGCCATGCTCACGCCGATCGGCAAATCGTAGGAGAAAGCGCCCACCGCGACCGGCTCCGGGCACGGAGCGACCGATCCCTCGTCGCACGGCGGCACCAGCTCGATCATCGCGATACCGGCCCCGGTCGCCGCTGGCGTCGTGAACTCGAGCGACGAAAGGTTCAGAACGTCCACATCGACAGCGAGCTCATTCCCCACTCGGACGGTGGTCCCTGGCGCCACGGCGCGAACCGGCATCGACACCCGGACGCGCGTCTTCCCCTCCACGGGCCCATGGTCCGGGCTGATGGTCGCCGGCCCGGCGAACGGCTCCAGCGCGAGCAGGCCCGCCGGCAGATACGCCTGCGGCAGCCCCTCATCGATGACCCACAGGTCGATGGGGCCCGCATTCAGCGCAGGGAGCGTGAAACGCAGCTCCGTCTCAGAACGAGAGGTAATCGACGCCTGGAGGTTCGACGAGAGCTTCACGGTGCTCACGCCAGCGAGCCCGCTGCCGCGCACGACAACCTCTTGCCCCCCCGAAGTCGAGACAGTGGTCGGCGAGACAGCCGAGACAGCGGCGAAGATGGGCTGTCGAGCGTTCGCCTTGCCCGTCCGGAAGTGGGTCCGCAGCGGGACCAGCAGCGCACCTCCGCGCTGATCCGTGACCGTGGTGTCGACCTCCAGTCGGTACTCGCTCTCGGGCGCCAGCGCCGCACCGAGGGTCGCGACGATGGCGTAGTCGAGCTGTCCTGGATTGTCCCTGACCGCCAGGTCCAGGGGGATTGAGACGCCATCGGGGCCCAGCAGGCGGACCGAGTCGCTCGTCACACGGGATGCCGCGATCGGACGGTTCATCTGAACCACGAGCTGCGGAACGCTGGGTGGCACCGTCGTTCCGCGTGCCGGGCTGTAGCCCGTCACGAGCATGAACGGCGTCTCCAGCTCCGTCAGCCGGCTCTTGCCCGCGAGCATGAGCCGGTCTCCGACCGGCAACACATCGAGCGCAAACTCACTGTTTCCGCCGCTCAGCAGGACAGGATCTTCTCGTTTCGACACGTCCACGAGGACGACGCCGCCTTCACTGGCGGAGACGAACAGCACGTCGCCCACGAGCCGCAGGCGCTGCGGCTGGCCCGGGTTGTTCGAAAGGTGCGAATCGAAGTTGATCCGCTTGATGACCTTCAATGCCTCAGGAACCGTCACGTCCACGAACGTGAGTCCGTATTCGGCCGAGGCGACGATGGCCACGCCATCATGAACGACGACGTCCGTGAGGTTGCCATCGAGCGCAATCGACCCGACGACCTGGGCATCCGCCCCCGCGGAACCGTAGATGAAGAGGCGATGGTTCGTGGGTAGCGCGTCACGATTCTTGTAAGCCGTGCGTTGGCCGTAATCGAGCGACTGGTATGGCGCCGGCGGCATCAGCTGCGCAGGGTCACACTTCACGTACTGGACGCCCTGGTGCTCGCCGGTGACCACGTAGAGCCGCCCATCCTTCATCGTGGCACCGAACGGCTGGAAGTCCTCTCCGCCGGCGATATGGGACACCACCAACGGATCGGCGGGATTCCGAGCGTCAATCAGGCTCAGAGCACCCTTCGCGCCAATCAGCGGCTGAATGGGGGTACAGAAGCTGGACGGTGGAAGAGCCGGGTCCACCTTCAATCCGTTCGCGAGAACCCACGCTCCCACGGGAGTCGGGACCACACGAGAGGCCAACAGGCCTTCATCAGAAGAGCCCAGCTTCGCGCGCCCCAGGAGTTTCAGGCTTTCGAGCGACCCGTCGGGCTGCTCCGACGTGCCCCGCCCGTCCATGACCGACAAACCACTCTGGCCATTGGCGACATAGAGCGTGTCGCCCGAAATCGCCACGTCCAGCGAGTCTGGCATCAGCTCGACATCCGGCAATGGCGTGCCGCTTGGCAGCCGGCGCTGCAGCACGGCGACCAGCCTGTCAACCAGCGCGTCGGGAGGATCCACGACCTGCGCCCCTGCTGCCCTGGGCCGCGTGGCGAGCTGAACGTCAAACGAGGCCATTCGGTAGGACTGCGGCACCAGGCCACCGCCCGTGAGAATGCCCTGGTACTCCTGTTCGAATCGGTTGCCACTGACCGACGAACCCGCCGCGGCGTAGATGTAGAACGGTGACAGCGGGCTGCGCGAGAGCGCCCCAGGCCTGACCGAGAGCACCTGCTCCTCGCCGAGGAAAGGCAGGCCGTAGCCCACACGATCCGGCGCCGTGCTTCGCTCGATGCCATCCGGGCCAACGACCACGATAGGGGCATCACCGAACGAACCCGGGCCCGCAACGGCGCGCATCCGCGTCAATGAAAGCACCTGGACCTGGGTCGCAGGAATGCCACGGACCCGAACCTGGGTGGAGCCCAGGGCGTGAGCCCAGGCAGGCAGGAAGCCCTCACCCGTGATGTCCACCGTGCTTCCACCCCGGGGGTTCAGGAACTGCGGGGTGGCGCTCCGGATGGAGAGCGGGAGCGTGTACAGGTAGCCACCCGCACGGCGCGCGCTCAGTCCCGAGGACTGGTTCCAGACCACCACGTCCGCCAGTCCTGGCTCGCCAGGCGGGACCTTCACGGTGAGGCGTGTCGACGAGCGGGTCAAAACGTCCGCGGGCTTCCCGCCAATGGACACCTGGGTCGAGGTATCGAATTCGAAGCCCAGGAGTTCGCTGGTACCGCCTCCCGAGACGGGCCCCACGCGGGGCAACATCTGCGCTATCCGGGGGGAACCGCCCTCGGCCAACGCGCTCCAGAACTCGACCTCGAATGGGGCAACGAGCGGCTTGCCGGCCGTGTTTTCCAGCGCTTCCGACAGCCTCAGGCGCATGGGCGCGTTGGCCGGAAGCGGCTCGGTGAGCCGGAAGACGATGGTACTCCGCCCCTCCTCCACGTCGCCCGCTTCCAGGTCCCCCTCGACCAACATGCCACCTGCGGTGAGCTGGAACGCGGACTCAACCGTGTCGGCGTTCACCACGGTGGACAACGTCACGGTGATCGAGCTGAGGTTCAATGGAACCACCTGCCCGGGCGATACACTGGCGCTCACGACGGACAGTTCGGTTCCAGGGCCGAAGTCCAGCGACCAGCCGCCTCCAACTGCACGCTGGCGCAGGCTCACCACCCGGCCACCTGGCGTCACCGTGGCGGCAAAGGTGCTGCCCGCGTGTGCTCCCGTGACGTGGTGCAAGAGCTGCGGCGATCTCGGAGCAGTCACGTCCACGACCGCCACTCCCGCGGCGCCAGCCGACACGTAGGCAAGGCTCCCCACCAGACGTACGTCATTGGCAAACCCGCCAACATCGATCTCGCCAAGCTGCTGCGGGTTGCACGGGTCGCTCACGTCCACCAACACCAATCCATCATGGCCCGCGGCCACGGCGGCGAGCGTGCCCCGGAGCCGCACGCGTTGGACGTTGACGTCCAGCATTCCCTGGACCGTCAACGGCCCTTCCACCGAGAGCGTCCGCAGGCTTCCGCCGGCCACCTCGCCCGATGACGTTCGTGTTCCAACGCCCGCCACCGCCAGCCCGGCCTCCAGCGCCACGGCTTGCGCACCGGGGTCCGACGCGAAATCTCGAATGGGGAATGGCTCATGCGAGATATCGAAGGTGTGGAAGCCCGCGCTGGCGGCCGCAGCCAGCAACCGCTCTCCGCGCGCATCCACGTCATACACCCCAGCGTCCGGAATGGTCCGCTCGCTTATGAGCTGCGGCTTCGCTGGATCGGAGATGTCGAACTCGTAGATCCCGCCCACGACGATGCCCTTTTCGTCGTCCCGTGTCGCCACGCCACTGGCAAAGAGCCTGTCGCCCCCCGTGTCTGGATACGACACCGCCCACAGGTCACCACCGCTTGCGGTCCCCACGATCCGGTCATCGCCGACGATACCGTCCTCGTCCACGACTTCGGCCTGGCGATCGGGAGGAATGGGAATGGGAGCGCTCTGCCCCGTCTGCGAGCCAGGGGTATACACGCCCGACATATCCACGACATGCAAGCCGTGGCTCCCCACCACATAGGCATAGGAGCCAATCACCACCGCGTCCCGAAGGGTGCCCTCGAGCACGACCGAGGCCCCCGTGGGCGCATCGTAGGTAAAGGCAGCCGGAAGCGTGCTGGATTCGCCGTCCGGGTTCTGCACGGTGACATGCGCGGGCCCCGCGACTCCGTTCGGAGTGTAGGCCTCGAGCCTGTTGAGTCCCAGGACGCGAACGCGCTGAGCCTCCACGCCATTGAAGAGGACGGTGACGTGCCCGGTCACCGAGAAGCCGTGCCCCTCGATGATGACCCGCGTGCCGCCCGACGTGGGGCCCCGCGCGGGCGCCAGGCTCGTGAGCATGAGCTCGCGTGTGTAGAGGAATGCGCCCGGTAGCACCGTCGAATGACCCGCCGTGCTCTTCAGTTCCAGGGTCGCAGCCCCCTCTGCGCCGCGCGGTGTGCGCAACGAAATCTCCGTTCCATCCTCGGAAATATCGGGGTTGTCCGCCGGGCGCCCATTGAAGGCCACCGTGAGGTCCTGAGTGAACCCGCTGCCCTCGATCTTCATCTCCGTGCCACCGCCGACAGGTCCCTCCCGGACCGAGAGGCGGGTGATGGTCATCTGGACTGCGTCACGTGCCCCTGCCGTCGTGAATTCAAGAACATAAGTGCCCGGCATCACCGCACCACTGCCGGCATCTTCTCCGGTGGCCTCACGGACGCCTTGAATGGTCAGGCGATAGCGCGTGTTCAACCCCAGCTCGTTGCTGCTGGGCATCACCGTCAGCGTATTGCCGGAGACGCCCACGGCTCCCGTGACGTCTAGCCCCTCGGAAGAACCGTTGAGCTCAGACAGGCGAACCGAGCTGTCACCTTCGTCCCTCAAAGAGATGGGGACATTGAAGGTGAGTCGCACGGACTCAGTCGGCCGGACATGCTCCTCGCCATTTCGAGGGCTGCTGGCGACAACCACCGGGAACGGTAGTCTCACCACGGCCAGTCCGTCCTGCGCGGCCCCCTGGCGGGTCGCCGAAATGGTCGCGACCGCGACGTCTCCATCGATGTCCACGTCGGAGAGGTTCGTCGCGGGGTACAGGTCGAGCGCGTCGATGCTCTGCGGCGCCGCCATGTTGGAGGCCTCCACGAGCTGAAGCGATGCGGGACTGCCCACGGGACTGATGGGCGAGGTGATGGCGGCCATCACGTGCGGCTGCACCGCACCGCCGACGAAGAGGCCCGAGCGCATGAGCGATGGCACCACCGCCTGCACATAGGGCCGGGACGACGGCACGAGCGAGACGGTACGCAACGACCGTGACGCAGAAAGTGCCTGAGGCCCACGAATGTCCATCTCCCCAAAGCTTCCGGACAACTCTCCCACGACCGAGAACGACGAAGTGGCGAGGTCGACGATCAGCGTGCTCGCCAGCGTGCCCCGCGTTGCATGAAGCAGCGCATGGCTCCCGGAAGCCGCGACCTTCTCCACGGCCACGGGGCCGGAGACTCCCGCCATCAGGAAGTTCTGCTTCGCACCAAGCAGCAACGGGCGATCCGGGTTCGCGATGGACAGCACCTGCAAACCCCCGCTACCCGCCGCGATGAGCGCCAGATCACCGACCAAGGCAATTGCCCGCGCCGTTCCGGGGAAGGTCACCTCACCGACGTACGTGGGAGAGCTCTTGTTGCTCAGGTCGAAGACGAACAGCGCGCCCTCTCCTTCTCCAGCGACGTCCACATGCTCGAAGGACGCCCCATTGGCCACGACGAATGCGCGCGAACCACGCACCGCCAGAGCCACAGGAGCGAAAGGAAGCCGGATGGACGCACCGCCCATGACCCAGGCGTTCTCGGGCGACGTGACATCCACGGCCCCCAGAGCGCCCGGAGCGCTCTTGGAGTAGAGCTCGGTGAGACTCTTCGCCGCAGTGTAGACCCGCGCCCCCGACAGCACCCACGCCGTCTTGTCCTGGAGCGCAACAGCCAGCGGGGTTCCTTGCGCCAATACGCCAGTCGGCTGGCTCTCGCCGTGAGACTGGGGATCGTGACGGCCAACACGCCTGGAAACTGCAAGTCGGCTGTAGAGGAAGGCCCCTGCCGAGAACGCGCGCTGACCGTCCGGATTGGTCACCACCACATCCGCGGGGCCGAAGGAGCCCTCGGGCGTAACCGCGACCAGCCGCCCAGGCGCAACGACCCTGACTTCCGTCGCTTCGGTTCCATTGAAGGTGACCGTCGCGCCCCGGTGGAAGCCCGCGCCTGATACCTCGACCTGCGTTCCGCCCGTCACTGGGCCCGAAGCGGGGGCCACCAGCGACACCTGCAGCATCGGCAGATAGACGAAGCCGCCCACGAGTGACGCTTCGCCACCATCCGGATTGAGGACCGTCACCACCGCATGCCCTTCGACACCAGGAGGCGTGATGACGGTGATCTGCTTGTGGTCCTGCGACACTGTGACCACTCGCGCTTCGGTGCCCGCGAAGTACACCCGGGCGCCCTGCGCGAAATGGTCGCCGCGAATCGTCACTTCCGTACCGCCGTCTAGCGGACCTGCGGCTGGAGACAGACTCGACACGACAGGGAGTTCGTTGACCGTGGCTCGCGTCCTGAAGCTCGCGATGTACGGCGCCTCCAACGGGACTCCGCTGAGGTTCTTGACCTCTTCCGTCACCGTGACGAAGTACTGAGCCGACACGGTCAGGGGCTTCCGCGGCGTCAGGGTCACCGTCCTCGCGGTCACCTCGATTTCCGCATCAATCAACCGCCCCAGCGTGGCGTCGCCTTCACGGAGCATCACGGACTGCTCCGTCACGAATGCAGGGGCCAGGGGCGTGGAGAACTCGATGGCCACCGGCGCCTCCACGCCAACCTGGGACGCACCGTCCTGCGGCTGCATGCCGGTGACAACGAGACGGAATGGCGCGAAGGCCGCCCCTCTTGCCGCACCGTAGGTGGCCACGGGGATGCCCGAGGTGATCGCCACACTGCTGGCGCGCGGCAGGTTGGCCTTGAGGGGAGGGCTCTCAAGCGTGCCATTCGGCTGCAGCGCGGACACCGACATCAGTCCCTTCACCGGCTGGCCCTTGCGATCCACCAGGGAGGCCGCTACCACCGCCAGGTTCCCACTCACGGCGACGTCAGACAGCCCTGTCGCGACGAGGGACTGGCGCTCCGAACGGTGAGTCAGAAGTGACTGAATCAGCGGTGCGCTGGGATTCGAGAGATCGACAATCGCCAGGGTCGCCGATGGGTCCTTGCACGCGACGTATGCCCGAGCCCCCTGCGCCACCACGCGAACGGCCTCTCCAGGCAGCCCGATGAAGCCCGCTTCCTTGAAGCTGGGGTCCTGCAGGTGATGCACTCGCAGCCCCGAGGGCCCACCCGCCACGAGCAACAAGTCGCCGTGCACCGCGACGTCCATCGCAGGGCCAACGGTGCTCCTCGAATTCAGCCGTACCGGCGAGTCAGGATCCGTGATGTCGACCACGGCGACGCCGTTCGCGCCGTTGGCCACGAACGCGAGTTGCCCGGACACGGCCAGGCCATGGATGTTCTCGCCAGGAAGATCGACCGAGCCCAGCCGCCGGGCGAGCACCTCCGGTACTCCGGTCATATCAATCAGCGTCAGCTGCGGCGGATGCTGTCCCGTCGATGTCGTTCCCGAACGTCCGGTCGCCACCACCGCGATGTTCCCCTTCAGCGCCGCGGCTCTCGGAGGACCATCCACCATGGCCAACCCCAACGTCGTCGCGGTCCCCTCACCTACCTGGACCAGGGCCACCTGGTGGCCCCCGTCACGAATCGAGCCGAGCAACAGGCGCTGGTCAGGGCCTGCCCTCAGGAAAGACTGTTCGCCCTGCTGATTGAACGCATCGAAGAAGAAGTTCGGACGCATGCCGATCTCCACTTCCTCGCTGCTGGACACGCCCCGGTTGCCAGTCGGATCCACCGCGGCTGCGCGGAACTCCAACATGTCGCCAACACGGTGGTCGGTGGGGATCGGCCACTCCACGCTGTACAGTGGCCTGTTCGCGGGCCCAACGACCGACTCCGTCGTCGAGTCGATGACGCTGCCATTCAGCAGGAACTCCACTCGGGCGACCCGGGCGTTGTCCGAGGCCCCCGCAGACAGCGTGACGGAAGTCCCCTCCGTTACCACGTCGTGGCCGGGCGGTTCGACGAGCTCGACTTCGGGCGGGACGGTGTCCCTCACGGTGCCCAACAGCACCGGCTCGGATTGCGTTTCCTGGTCCGCGGAGTCGACGGCGACCGCCGTCAGGACCAGCGTTCGATTGCCGCTCCCCAGCTCGGGATGGAACGTTGCGGCGAAGTGGGTGGGCTTGCCGGAGATTCCGGCTGGTGCCGTCGAGGTGGCCACATTCCGCCCGTCCACGAAGAAGTGGACGGCCTTCACTGGTCCCTCGATGTCTCGGGCATCCGCCTCCAGGCGCACGGAGGCGCTCTCGAAGATTGCACTGCCCGCCGGTGGCGAGGTGACGGTCACCGTGGGGGGCTGATCCTTCTGGACAGTCGCTGAGACCGGGCTGCTGCAGCCCTCCTGCCCCGCCACGTCGACGGCACACGCGCGGAACACCAGCGTCGGAAGTGGCGCGTTCCCGGTAATGCGCTCGGGCGTATAGATGAACTCGAACGGAAGCTGGTTTCGCCGGCCGATCTCCACCTCGGTCTCGCCAGGGCGCGTCATGAAGAACCTCACGCTGGCGACCGCGATATCGTCCGAAGCTGTTGCGACCAGCGCCGTGGGACGACCGGATACCATCTGAGCAATCGGCTTGAGCTCGACCTCTGGGAGGTCGTCCTTCACCACCCCCACCGTCACCGTGGCGCTCTTCGTTTTGCCGGACGTATCCGTCGCGATCGCCTTGAACTCAAGCTCGGTATCCACCCGCTCCGGCGGGACGCGATACGAGAAGGCAAAGGGTGGAGCGGGCATGGTGACGTGCGGCATGCCATCCACTTCGAAATCCACACGCACGACCCCGACGTTGTCGTCCGCATGGGCCTCGACACGAAGGACCTGGCCGGCCGTCATCTCCGAGTTGTCGGCGGGCCGGAGGAATGACACTTCAGGAGGCGTCGTATCCGCCTGGACAGCCACCTGGACGACTGGCGCGCGGGCCTCCTTTCCCGTCGAATCTCGCGCAGTGGCGCGAAGCGTCAGCGTCCGCTCCGCTGAGCCAGGAGGAAGTGGAACGCGGAAGCGGAATGGCGCGGCTGTGGCAGCGAAATGAAGCGGCCCGCTGAGCCCCCCTTCCACGCTGGCCTCGACTGACACAATCTCCTCATCGTCCTGGGCGGCCACCACGAAGGCGAAGTCCCTGCCCTCGGTGAGCGTGACGCCTGTTTGCGGCTCAGCGATGGCAACAGTCGGCGGCTGATCCTCGACCACCGGGAGGCGCACCACCTGGCTCCGGACTTCGTGGTCGAACGAGTCCCGAGCCACCGCCTGGAGCTCAACGGCTTCGACACCCTCCGGAACAGGAACCATGAACACGTAGGGCGGTGCCCGCAGCACCAGATCCAGCATCACGCCATTGACCCGCAGCGCGACGCTGGTGACCGCCACATCGTCCTCGGCGGAGACCGTCACCGGGATGGTGCTGTGCTCCACGACCGGACTGCCATCCACCGGCGAGAGCAGCGACACCGCAGGCGCACGATCTCGGACGACATCGACCAACTGGAGTGCGAGCTCGTTCTCATTGTCTTTACCGGCGGAGTCCCTAACGCGAACCGCGATCAGGTACGGAGCGGAGTCCCCCGCCCCCAGTTCGTTCAACCGAGGCACGGTGAACTCAGCACGTACCACCGGGCTGGAGTATGAGTAGCCGTCTCTCTCGCCTCCCGAGTCGGTGGAGAAACCACCGGCGCTCCGGATGACCCGAAGCTGACCCAACGTGGGACCCACGAGGATTTCGAGCTCCTCGATGAAGACGTTGTCGACGCCGACCGCCTCGACGATGACCGCGCTTCCCTCCACCAGGTCCTGTCCGAGCGAAGGCCGGAGAATGATGGCGGAGGGATGCACCTGATCTGGAACGACCTGGGCGACTTGCTCCGTCCAGGTGTCATGGCCTTCCAGATCCGTGGCCACCGCCCTGATGGTGATCTCGGTGCGCTCACGCGTGGGATCCAATGTCACGAATCCCGGGGGAATCAGGATGCTGCCCCGGAACTCCTTGACCCGTGACAGGTCCGCCTGGAAGGACGGCGGCAAATGCTTGATGGCGTCCCTGAGCGCCGGGTCATGAGCCTGGGGCAAGCTGTTCGGCGTCCCATCTGCTGCCCCCGCGCTGATGGCCCTCGCTTCGTTACGGGATACGATCAGCGCGAGTCGACCGTTGACGAAATACTCGACCTTGGCCACGCCCGTGTCATCGGCGGCCACCGACGACAGCACCATGCCGATGCTCCCCTCGGTCAGGGTCGCGCCGGGGGTGGGACTCGCAATGGCCAGCGCTGGCGCCTGCGGCTTCTGCCCCTCGACAACCAACCTCAGCGACTGCTGAGCGCCAAGAGTGTCGGTCACCGTGACATGCAGCACCGACGGTGCTCCGTTGGCTTCGACCGGTGGCGTGAGCTTGACGGTGAGGCTGAATTCCCTTGGGACCTGAGGGAGGTCCTCGGAAATCAGCTCCATCCCTGCGTACTCCACCTGCATGTGCGTCAGCCCGACGTCATCCTTCGCGCGCACCACCACCGAATGCTGTACGCCCTGAAGCAGCCGGACGTAGCCACTGCGCAGCTCCGTGGCGGAGACGAAGTGCTGACCACTTCCCGGGAGGTCATACCAGAGCCGATCCAGGGCGACCTGGGGCGCGCTGTCGTCATGAACCTCCAGGTAGACCGGCTGCGACACGGACGCATTGCCTGCCGGGTCCACGGCAACGGCCGTGAGCGTGACGGGGGGGCCTGACGTCGGAGCCGGAATGGAGAGTGGGAAGTCGACTTCCGAGGATACCCGGCCCTCTCGCGTTCCTCTCAGGACGCCATCCACCAGCAACTCGACCCGTTGGACCGCCACCTCGTCACGGGTCTGGACACGAACCGTGAAAGGCATGCCGGCCACCACGGAATCTTCTGAGGTGGGCTGGGTGATTCGGACCGTGGGCGCCTGGGTGTCAGGCAGTGCGGCGACATTCTGACTTTGGAGTGTCAGCGCGCCTGCAAGGTCACGAACCGCGGCCGTGAGCTCCAGCGGGCTGGGGTACCAGGCCGAGGGCAGGCGGTAGTCGGTTCTTGCAACGGTCGGCCGGCCAGGCGGCACGGTCATCGTCCACGGCTGCACCGTCAGCCGTTCACCCGCCGCGGTCGCCCGGACCTGGACGAATTGGCTTTCGTAGTGCACGCCCACGTCCGAAATCGCCGAGGCCGTATTCGTTCCCGCCTGCGGAAGGAACGACACCCGGACATCCTCCACGAGGATGCCAGAGGGGAAGGTCAGGTTCGCCTGGTGCGGTGCCTCGTTCAAGTCCACCCGGCGCACGCCTCCAGGGTGCCTGGCCAGGAAGGATTGAACGTTGGGGCTCGTCTCCATCCCGGGAGTCACGGTGAACCGGTAGTGGACCTCGGCCTGGAGACCAGGGGCTGCGTCGGGATCCACGCTCAGGATGAGCCGCTGGGGATCTCCCTCCACGGTGCCCTTTACCGGTGCGCTGACCTCCAGCGCGGTGGGGCCCGCATCAACCGCGAACGACTGGTCCTGACCGAACGCCAGGCGAATGGCCGAGCCGTAGGCGACGCCCGTCGCGCCAGGGGTTGGCAGCAGGAACTGGCCATCGCTGCTGAAGTTCGCGGGTGGGCGCGTCGTCGCAAGCAGCCATGCCGCACCAATGCCCGTGTCCTCCTCGACATCCACCTGGACGGCCTGCACCGCCTCCTCGATCAGCCCGCCCCCACTCGAGGGTTGCACCCAACGAACCACCGCCGGTACGTCCGCCACCAGCTCGCACGTCACGCTGGCATGGGTGGTACGGCCCGCGGCATCGGTTGCATGGGCCTTGGCGGTGTAGCTGCGGGAACCAAATGTACCCAGCGCAGGCAAGGTCAGCTGCCAGCTCCGGGTGGCGGACGGCCCAGGAGCGAAGGGCTCCACCTCGAGCGGCTTGTCGTCGACTTCCGCGACAAGCGTCTGGAGGGTCCCATCATCCGTCACATCAAGCTGGAGCCTGACCTGAGAGCCAGCCACGCAGGACTTGTCGGATGGCGTCCCGTGGAACTTCAGCGAAACGCGGGGTGGCTCCGTGTCTTGCGCCTGAACGATGTCGAGCTCCAGGTCCGACGTCGGCGTAGCATTGCCCGCTGGGTCGAAAGCCCTCGCCCGGAGCGTGTAGCGGCCCTGTTCAATCCCCTGGAGCTTGAGCGTGCCCTCGAAACTCGAGAAGAAGCGCCGGCTGGTGATGATTTCCCCTGGGGCCAGGGGATTGGGGACACGGGTTTCCTCATATCGGCTGTCCTTGGCGGAGAGGATGGCGTCCGCGTTGGGAATGGGCACCGCCGTCCCCGCTTGCGTCACCAGTTCCACGTCGACCCGAGCCACTCGGACGTCGTCCTCTACGGCGACACGCATCCCGAGCGCGCCGTTGACTCGGACTGAAAGAGGGCCGCCCGTGCTCGGCGGCGCGGGCGCCAGCAACTGAGCAGTGGGCGCCTCGGTATCCGGGCGAATCGTGAGGTGGACTTCGGCCTTGCCCGTCTGCCCTCCCGTGTCCCGGGCCTCCACACCCACTGAGGGAGGCGCACCCTTGCTGATGATGGGAGCCCACACGGTGAAGAATTGCTGGGCACTGAGTGGTATCACCGGCCCTGTCTCGGGCAGCGTGCCCTGCCGTTGGCCACCGGAGAGCCCCACCATGCCGACGATGCCGTCGTCGTCTCCGAGGGTGGCGACGATTCGCACGTCTTCACCCTCCTTGTAGGGGGTACCCGCCGCGGGTGACGTCAGCGTCACCACGGGAGGCAGATCCTCGACCACGGCCACGTCGAGCTCCCGCTCCGCGACAAGTCCGGATGAGTCCGTCGCCACGGCACGAAGCCGCAACTTCTGGCCTGCAGGCGTTGCAACGGCGGGGATCGACCAGCTGAACACCTGGAACAAGCCGTCCGTGTCCGCCTGAGTCAGAGCCCCCAGGCTCTCGGGCGCGAACAACTCCACCTTCGCGATTCTCACGTCGTCGGAGGCGGCGACATCCACCTGAAGCGGCCGTCCCGTGAACACGGGCGCACCGGGGAGCGGTGCGCGGAACGTCACCATGGGCTTGCGGGTGTCCTCCACAACCGTGAGGAACTTCTCAGCGGTCGTCACGCGGTCGGGGACACGGTCACGCGCACGCGCCTCCATCCGCACGATGCCGGGAGTGCTCTTTGCGTCGAACGAGAAGCGGTACGGCGCGACGTTGTCGGTGCCCAGCGACAGACCGTCGACCAACAGCTCCACCGACGTCACCCCCACGTCATCCGAGGCGAGCAACTCCACGTGGACCATGGTGCCCGCAGTGGCCTTGGTGGGGGTGGTGAGCGCGAACGACACGCTCGGAGGCTCATCATCCTTGGTGTGGAGCTCCACCGGTGGCGAAACGCCGACATTGTTCGACGTGTCATACGCCTTGGCCACCAAGGTGAGCTGGGTCGCGCCCTGCATCTGCGCTTCCGTGAGCACCGTGTGGGTCACGAACGATCCACGCACACTTCCGTTCGTTCCAGGTGCGTTGTCCGTGAAGATGACGTTGCCGTTCAGGAGGATTTCCACCTTGGACACGGCGACGTCATCCAGGCCCGCCACGGTGGCCAGCACGTCACTCGTCCTGGGGACGGAAGTCCCATCCTTCGGAACGACGAAGGACACGGCCGGAGGCTTGGTGTCCGGAACAGCGAAGATCTTCACCTCGGTCCGAGTTGTGTTCCCAGCGGCATCTCGCGCTTCGGCGATCAGCGTCACCTCCGTCGATTCAACCACCGGGGGCAACGTGTAGAACGCTTCGAATGGCGCGACGGAGGCCCTGCCGAAGACGGTGTCCCCCGCCATCCAACGAACCTCGACGGGGTCCTCGGTGTCATCCACCACGAGCGCAGTCAGGCGGACCCGACTGCCCCCCACCAACGTGGTGGACGCCAAAGGGCTCAGAATGGAGATTTGCGGCGGCGCATTCGCCTTGGCCGTGACGGTAAAGAGCCGGGAGACGATTTGGCCCGCGCTGTCCGTTGCCGTCAGCTCGAGCCGACGAGCACGCCCCACGTCCGCGGTGGTCGGCGTCCAGGCCAGACTGAAGCGCTCGCTCCCCAAGGGGGACCCTCCGGCCCCGCCGCGTGTGATTCGCACAGCATCCACCGTGGTTCCATCCACGGTGAGTGACAGCTGGGTACCGAAGGCCAGCGCATCGTCGCTCACGGTGCCCGTCACCCGGAACGGCGCCCCCGCGACGGCGTCGACGGTGGCGCTACGAGGCTGATCCACATTCAGCAGCGGCGGCGCGTCGGCGACAACGCGCACCAGCAGCGTGTCGGATCGAACCAGGGCGCCGCCTCGATCCAGTGCCTCCACTCGAAAGGCCAGGCTCGTCCCTGCCGTCCCATTCCGCGGCGTGAAGGTGAGCTCCCAGAGAGGGACCGGGATGACGTCCCCGCTCGTGGGGTGCTTACGAACCTCGACGCGAGGGAGGTCCACCGAGCCCGCGAAGACGTCGTCGACGTAATACCGAACGAGCTGGAAATCTTCCGTCGACAGTCCCCCACCCGCCCACGAACCGCTGGTGACGCGCAGAACCTGAGGCAGGCCCTGGACCAGCAGTGCGCCAGGCGCGGGCAACTCGATGACGACGGGCTGGGTGCTGGGCGCGGGAACTCCGGCCACACGCACCTTCACCGCGGCGGCCTCGGCACGCTGACCACTGCTATCGACAACGGCCGCGGACAGGGTCAGCGTCGCACCGCCATAGGGGGGCGCCTGGATGCGCATCGAATACGGCGCTTCGGTATCCCGCCCCGCCGGCGCGCCGTTGATCAGGAACTCGACGTACGACACGGCAATGTCGTCCGTCGCGGTCGCATGGAAGTCGAAGGAGGTGCCCGCCGTCACCGTGGAGGGGGCCGCCACGCGAACCGTGGGCTTACCGTCGCGCACGGTCACATCGAGGAACGTATTGAAGGCATCATGCACCGCGCGAATCCGCGCGACGCCAGGGCGCAGCCCGGTCACCTTGCCATCCCGTCCTACCGCGGCCACATCGGGCGATTCGGAGCTCCACGTCGTACCGAGCACCCCGGCCGTGAGGTCGACACGACGCTCGCCCGAAGGCGCCGCCGCATCCGACAGGATTCCCTCCAGACGCAACGCCAGCGTCCCGCCGACGCGTTCCACCCTGGGCTGAAGCGGAAGCATCTGGATGCCGATAAGGCTTGCGTCCGAGTCAACCACGACCTCGGCAGTCTTGCTCACGCCCGCGAAGGTCGCGGTCAGCACGGCCGTTCCGTCATGCCTCGCCTGTACGAGCCCCTCTGGCGAGACGACGAAAACGGAGGAATCGGAGGACTCGTACGTGACGCCCTGGAACGAGCCACTGAGATTCACGTCGCCCGCGAGCGAGAAATGCCCCGTCACCTGCACCTGGGCGGAGGAGCCGTACCCGCCAGAGAGCAGCAATGGATCCGGGCTGATCGTGACGTCCACGAGCGGATCGAACGCGCGCCCGCTGGTGAACTCGACGGCAGAGGTGTTCACCACCCGTCCGTAGGGGTCATGCAGGGCGACATCGACCACGACCACGCCGTCCGCCGGGACCTGGGCTCCATCGAGCAAAGGCACGATGAAGTCGACCTGGCTCGAGGTCTGCTCGCTGGGGCGCGCCACCAGTCGGCGTACGCTGGAGAAGGCCACGGACTCCGCGTCACTGAGGCTGCCTTGGACCCGTCGCAGCGCCTCGACAGAGGCGCCCACGAGCGTCAGCTCCGCATGGGCCACCGGCCCTTGGGCGCGGACGCTCACCATGAGGTGCGTCAGCTCCTGGCTGGCGTTGACCCGGACAGCGCCCGCGGGAAAGACAGGCGCTTCCTGGGTCAGGTCGTACCGGGCAATCAGGGGCGTGGCGGTGCTCTCTTCCGCTGGCTCGGCTTTGATCTCCAGGATTGCGTCCGCGGGGAGCTCTTGGCGCAGTGGCACACGAACGTGGAACGGGACTGCGCCCGCGAGGTCCTGATTGACCACCACGTCTCGCACGTCCACCAGCGTGCCAGCCGACGGAGATGTCGCCTTCACGGCGACCCGAAGCTGACGGACATCCCCCTCGACGGACATGCCCAGGTCGACGGCGGTCGCTCCCGGTCGAAAGGGGGTCAGCGGAAACACCGTGGCCACGCGCGACTGCGCATGGGCGTTTCCCGCGCCAACAAGTCCGGCCACCAGCGCGACGAGCGCCAGGCCCCGCTTCAGGTTATCCAGGAGCACAGCTCCCCCTCGAATCCGACGAAGACCACGCGCGGTCAGTCTCGGCCGCGCCTCACGCCCACCACGACGAATACGTCAGTGCTGCGCCACCGTATCGGTGCCCGCTGACGCCGCTGCCCGAGCCCCCCCGGACGGGAGCTCGACTGAGGCCTCTTTCCGCAGTCGCGCCAATACCTGCTCGAAGACACGCCGCTGGAGCATGGGTGCCATCTGCCCCAGCACGACCTCCCGAACCTCCTCGAACGGGGGCACCCTCGCGGCCTGGCGCTCCAGCAGCACGAGGATGACAGCCCCAGCGGGATCCTCGATGACGGCAGTTGCCTCGCCCGGCTTCTTCAGCGCCAGCGCCGCCTTCTCCAGGGCCGCACCGCCAAACTCGCCTCGGGCTAGCAGCCCCAGCTCTCCGCCACGAGTCCGCTCTGGCCCATCCCCTGCTTCCGCGACCTTTGCGATGGATTCACCACCAGCGACGATGCGTCGGCGCAGGCCCTCCGCGCGCTGAAGGGCTTGCCCCCATGCAGAGCGGGGGCTTCCAGGCGGAACGGACACGAGGATGCGGGCGATCCGCAGGCGCTCGGGCTGGGCGAAGCGCTCCACGTTGCCCTGATAGTAGGCCCGAGCCTCCTGGTCCGTCGGCGCAGCGGCCGCCTTCTCCTCCCGGGCCAACAGCGCCTGGATGGTCAGCCGCTCTTCCAACTCCCGAACCTGACGGCGGATCTCAGGGTCCTGGGTGAGCCCGAGCCGCTCGGCCTCAAGTGCCAGCAACCGCTTATCGACCATCGAGCGGATGAACTCCTCCCGCCCTGTGCCCTGCTCGAAACGCACCCGCAACCCCGGCGGGAGCCGCTGACTTTCGCGAAGGACCTCTTCCTGGGTCACCACCCCGCCTTTGAAGCGGGCAACAACGTTCGCCGAGAGCCCAGCGGGCGCAGGCGCAGCCCGTTCGCACGCCGATATACCGAGCAGGCTGCAGAAAGAGATCCACTTCAACAGCCCCATCGCGCGCTTCATCGTGCTTGCATTCTCGCTATTCCGTCCGACGGCAGAATTACTCTATATGTGAGAAAGATCGCAAGGCAGTTGTCCGACGTCGGACATGTGACATTCAATTGCACCAATCCCGGATCAGTGTCCGTGGATGCAGACTTCAAGGTGGAGTGCTCGATGGTCAGGCAGCTTCGGTGGGTGGGAACGGCCTCACTGGCCGTATCTTTGACACTGGGTGCGGGTGGATGCGAACGCAGCAAGACGGGAAGTCCTTCCAAAGAAGAAGGACCCGTGGTGGCCATCGTGGGTGAGGGGCGCATCACGAAGCAGGAGTTCGAAGCCAAGCTCGCCGAGCAACCGTCCTTCGTGCGTTCCCGCTATTCCTCCCAGGAAAAGAAAAAGGAATTCCTGGACAATCTTGTCCGGTTTGAATTGCTGGTTCAGGAGGCCAGGCGCCGCGGGCTGGACTCGAATCCGGAAGTCCGCGCCATGCTTGAAAAAGTCATGGTTCAGCAACTCGTGAAGACGCACACGGAATCCGCGGGAGGCGCGGCTGTGGGCGACGAGGAAGCTCGCGCCTACTTCGATGCAAATGTTTCCGAGTTCGTGAAGCCTCCCAGAGTGCGAGTCAATCAATTGCTGCTGAAGGCTCCCCGTGGAAGTCCGGAGAGGGCCAAGGCATTGGCCCAGGCCGCTCGGCTTTCCGCCGAGATTCAGCGCAGTGAGAATGTGAAGCAGGCATTCGATACGGCCGTGCGCGCTCACTCTCAGGACACCATGACGCAAGCGCACGGCGGCGACCTGGGATTCCTGACCCGCGATGAAATGGTGGCCGCGGGGGGCGAATCCCTTGCAGAGTCGGCATTCGCGCTGAAGGCAATTGGTCAGCTCTCGGCGCCCATCGAAACGGACACAGGAGTCCATCTGCTCCTGTTGCAGGCTCGTCAGGTGGGGCTCAACCAGACTTTTGATCAGGTCAAGTCACGCATCGTTCAGCGAATGGAGTCCGAACGTCGTGCGAAAGCACTCGATGATCTGGTCCAATCATTGAAGGACAAGATCCAGGTGGAGGTGAAGGAAGACGTCCTGGCCCAGGTCAATCCGGAGACCCTGACCACCACACCACTTCCCCAAAAGGAACCTGGCGCTCGCGCCCCCTGACCTGAGACAGGTCAGACTACTCGTCTGAGTTGTCCCCCCTGGATTCAGTGCAGATACGAGAGCTGAATCTGGGTGAACCGGTGACCTGACAGGAGCGGATTGGGCGGGTCGGCCAGTTCCTGGGAGCGGAAGACCATGCCCAGGCCGAACTGGAACCCGCCCGTCCGGAAGGCCGCGCCGAACTCGCTGTCCCCGACGATGGGCGCCTTCCGGACGCTGATGCTCGGCCGAAAGAGCGTACCGTCCAGGAACAGGTTCCTCGCCACCACCCTCACCTGCCCCCGGGCGTACAGGTAGGCCTCCCAGGCGCGTTCATCTCGAATAGCCATCAGCTCCGAGGACGCCTCCCCCGGAGCCCGCTGAGCCTCCAGTTCCTTGACCACGGACGGCATGATGGGCGCCAGGCCATACGGCCGGGCCAGATAGCCCACACGGATCGTTCCTCCCAGGCTCGCGTTCACGAAGACCGTGCCCAGCATCGCCCCGGCGGACCACGTCACGTCCACCACGGGGCTCCAGAGCAGCGGCTGTTCGCGGAGCGCGGAGAAGTGGAACGCGGGCTCGGTAGGCAACTGCTTCTCCCAACCCACCGGAATCCTTGCCACCGTGCGCCCAAAGATGTCGTTCAGCGTCCGGTGGACCCAGCGCTGCGTCTTCGCCGCCCCGGAGGCCGGGCCCGTGACGCCCACCGTGGCCTGGAGCGTCAGCCTCGACGAATCCGCGGGCGCCCTCCCCGCATAGATGTGCTGAAAGAAGATGCCTCCGTGCAGCCAGCCCCCGTAGGGCCGGTCGTTCGGGTCCGGGAACACGTCCTGCTCCGGCAGCGGAACGATGCGGCTGGGCGTGTACATGTTCTGCGCCAGCGAGCCGCCACAGAGGTACCGGTGCTGCACGCTGTCCGGAAGCCGCAACGTCCGCGCGATGGAACGGCACCCGTCGTACTCCCCGAAGTGCTCGATGCGGACGCCGTTCGTGTAGAGCCGGTCGCTCTTGGCGAGCACGTCATTCTCGAAGTGGAGGCTCGTGACGAACGGCAGCTTCTCCTCCACCTTCGCGGCGGAAGAAGCCTCCGCCTGGGCCAGACAGGATGCGGTCAGCAACGCGAGTGCCTTCAGCATCCCTCCAGTCTACCGTTCGCGCCCGTCAGCCCCCGAATGGCCACTGGTCATCAGGAAACACTCTACCCACCGCGTCGGCCACCCCGAAGCGCGCGGCATCTTCAAACGCCTCTGTGCCGCCCAACCCATTCAGGCTCAAGGCCGTGGGGCACAGCGCATACGTCTGCGCATGGGACGCCCCCATCAACAGCTTCAGCAGGTTCACCCGCTGCTTGGGCGCACCATAGGTCATGATTTCAAACCGCTCCGCCGCCGGCACCTTCGCCAGCGAGAGCGCGTGGCGACAGGCCTCCTCGAAGCCCGCGACCTGGTCCACCAGCCCTACGGCCTTGCCTCGCACGCCCGAGTACACGCGGCCTTCCGCCAACTGGTGGATCTCCTCCTTCGTCCGCCCCCGCCCCTTCGCGACGATGTCGAGGAAGGCCTGGTACATCTCCTCCACCTCGGCCTCCAGCGTGGCCTCCTCCTGCGGCGTGAAGCCACGCGAGAACGAGAGCATGGCCGCGTTCTGCCCCCGGGCCAGCACCGTCTTGTGCACCCCGAGCTTCTCCATCAGCCCGGACATGTCGAACTTGCCCGCGAAGACACCAATCGAGCCCACCATGGCGTGCGGCGCGGACCAGATCTCCTTCGCGCCCACCGCCACCATGTACCCCGCGCTGGCGCACACCCGGTCCATGTACGCGATGACGGGTTTCTTCCGCGCCACGCGTTGCACGGCCTCCAGCATCTGCTCCGACGCCAGCGGCGTCCCGCCCGGACTGCTGATGTAGACGACCACCGCCTTCGACCGCTTGTCCCGCCCCGCGGCACGCAGCGCCTTCACCACCGTCTCCGAGGTCGCCATCTTCCCGCTGGCCCCCCTGCCCGGGATGATGATTCCAGACACGGGCACCACCGCGACGCGCGGGTTCCGCTGCAGCCGCTTCCAACGGACCGGCGGGAACGGAATCGTGGAGAGATAGGTCTCCATCGGCTCCAGCTCCGTCTCCTCCTCCCCGTCCCCCGGCTTCGCCAGCCCGAGGTGCGCGGGCAGGTTCGCCTCGCTCACCAGTGCGTCCGCGAGCCCCGCGTCCACCGCCCGGCGAGCACTGAAGGGCCCCTGGTCAATCAGCGCCCGGACCTCCTCCGGCGTCTTGCTCCGCCCCCGGGCCACCACGTCCACCAGGTCCGCGTAGCGCTCATCCAGGAACGACTCCACCGTCCGCGTCTGGATGTCCGACACGACGGGCCGGGTGAAGAGCTCCGGCGCCGTCTTGTAATCCCCGCGCCGGATGAATTGCGGCCGGATGCCCACGCGCGACAGGCCCACGCCCAGGGCGGTGGATTCGGCGGCGTAGCCCACCAGCTCCACGCGGCCCATGGGGGGCAGGAGCACCTCGTCCGCCGAGCACAGGAGGGCATATCCCTCGTTGTCCACGTGGACCGCCCAGCCCACCACCCGCTTGCCCTGGGCTCGGAAGGCCATCAACACCGCCACCAGCGCATCCCGCTTCGCCGCGGGCACGGCCAGGTCCTCCACCTCCAGGAGGATGCCCTTCACCCGGCCGTCCTTCGCCAGGAGCTCCAACGACTCGCGGAGGCGCTCCACGGACGTGACATCCGACGGCTCGGGGCGGCTTCCCCCTAACTGCAACCGGCGCCGGCGCCGCTCGCGGTACGGCGGATCCCCTGTCAGCCGGAAGCGGACGTAGGCGGGCCGGTGGCTGGCGGCCATCATCCGGAAGGGCGCGCCCAGCAGGGAGACCAGAAGGAGGTACAGGTTGGCGAGGACGATGAAGGGCAGGCGCAGCATGGCGTCCGGGATGGAAATGTGGGTCCCCGGCCCGTAATGGACGCTCACTCAGCGTGCAAGCCCTGTTCAGTCCATCCGTTGGGTCGTGATAGCCTCCCCCGCCATATGCGATACCTCGTTCCCCGGATGTTCCTCGTCCTCGCGCTCAGCTCGGGTGGTGCCGCGCTGGCCCAGCCTCGCAAGCAGGTCCAGGATTTCCAGGCCCCCCGCGAGATGACCGCCGAGGAGCGTGAGGCCGCCAAGCAGCGCGCCATGGGCAACAACCTCAACTCCTACGGCAAGGACGTCCAGCTCAAGCAGAAGCCGATTCCGTGGATGGCCATCGGCCTCGCGGGGCTCGTGTTCGTGGTCGCCGTGCCTTTCGGCATCCGCGCCTACCGGAACACGTCCAAGGACATCGCCGGGCAGAACACCTTCGGCGCCAACCGCGGCGACGACGAAGTGGCCTGAGCCGGTTCCGGCCCGGACTTCACGCGGGCCGGACCTCCACGGAACCTCCCGCCTCCACCGTGACGCGCACGGGCAGGAAGCGCTCCACGACACGGGCGTGGGTGGTGAGGTGGTCGGTGATTCGCGCCGCCGTGAAGCGCGTGGTGCCCGGTGATGCCGGCCCCAGGCGCCCGGCGGCCAGCAGCGCGGCGGGCAGGAGAATCTGATCGGCGAGGTGCTCATCGAGCGCCCCACCCGTCTCCATGAACCGCGCCAGGGCCTCTCCGCCCTCGCGGCCCACGTCCTCGGCGGGGCGGCCCCGCTCTCCCAGCGCGGTGAAGCCCGCGATGGTGTGCTCGAACTGGGCCAGGACGAAAGTGACGGTCCCCACCGAGCGCGTCACCGCCAGCGGGCGGTTGTCCGCCTCCGCAAGGATGCCGCGCTCACGCAGCGCTCCCACGGCGGCCCTGGATTGACGCTCGGCGATGGTGAACGGCAGCCCGCCGGTGAAGGACGACACGCGGACCTCGCGCAACATGCCTCGCGCGGGCAGCTCCACCAGCCGGGGCGGCTCCTGCGGCGGCCCCACCTCCGCGACAATCTCCCCCGCGCCCTCCGGGTAGAAGCCGGCGTGCACCAGGGACAGTAACACCGGCAGGCCATACGCATGCGCCACCGGCTGCCAGACGGTGGCCACGTAGTGGAAGCTGGGGCTGTGCGGCAGGTGCGTGCCGCCTCGCAAGGTCAGCCGTCCTCCGCCGGCCAGGGCCAGCGGATAGACGAGGCACTGGAAGAGCAACGGCGTGCTGCCCGCGGTGCCCACCTCCAGCAGGTAGTCGCCGGCGCGCACGGGGGCCGGGGTGAAGGAGAGCTCGGAGGCGCCGACGGTGGCGCCCTCGGAAGAAGCGGCGCCGCCACACAGGGCCTCGGCGCCGCGGACGCAGGCCAGGTGCTGGGGACGCAGACCGGGCGGATCACGTCGCTCGCGCAGGCGCGTGATGTGGAACGGGCGGCCGGTGATGAGCGACAGCGACAGCGCGGAGCGGAGAATCTGGCCGCCCCCTTCGCCCTCACTCCCATCCAGCCGCACCAGCCCGGTGTCGGGCCCCTGGGTGCCGGTCATGTCCCTCCCGTTTCAGGTGCCACCGCGTGAATGAAAGCCCAGGGTAACAGGAACGCAAGGCCGGCACCCCCACGAGAACACCCTTCCCTTCGCCGCTGCACAGAAGCAGCCCTGATGGCGGCGAACGGAGGGCTCCGCGTGGGGGTCCTCGCGCTACTCGTCCAACGAGGGCAGCACGCCCACCTTGATGAAGCTGGGGTTCGCCGTGGAGTGGTAGACGCGGTGGAAGGCGCGCGTGAAGTGCTCCTCCTTCGCCTCGAAGATGTTGGGCACGTAGGTCTGCGGGTTGCGGTCGATGAACGGGAACCAGCTCGACTGGACCTGGATCATCACGCGGTGCCCACGTTGGAAGGTGTGGAACACGTCGTTGATGACGAAGCGCACCTTCGTCACCTCGTTGGGCTTGAAGGGCTTGGGCTCGCTGTAGCTGTCGCGGAACCGGCCACGGAAGGGCTCGCCGCGCACCAGCGTCTGCTGATGGCCCCGGTTCTTGTTTCCCTTCTCTTCATCGCCCTTGCGCCACCCGCGCACCTTGCCTGGGTTGACGTCCACCAGCTTTACCACCCAGTCCGCGTCGGTGCCCGTCGTGGAAACCCACAACTCCGCCTCCAGCGGTCCCGCCAGCGTGAGGTCGCGCTCCAGCGGCTCCGTCTCGAACACCAGCACGTCCGGCCGGCGCGCGGCGAAGCGCTGGTCCTCCGTCATGTAGTCCTTGCTCCAGCCCGTCATCATCTCCTGCGTGTACGGCACGGGCTTGGCCGGGTCGCTCACGTACTCGGCGAAGGACGCGCCCGTCGTCTTCGGCGCCGTCGTGGCCAGGCCACCCTTGGGCTGGAAGTACAGCCGCGTCTCGCGCAGCCCCTTGGGCGGCCACGTGTCGAAGCGGCGCCAGCGGTTGGCGCCCGTCTCGAACACCATGGCCTCCGGCACGTCCGGCTTCGCGCCGCCTTTGAGGTGGTGCTTGAAGAAGTCCAGCGCCAGCGTCTGGTAGGCCTCGCTGGTGGCGAAGCCGAAGTCCGCGTCGCCCAGGGACTCGCCTCCGCCGCGCTGCCAGCCGCCGTGCGGCCACGGGCCCATGATGAGGCTGTTGGAGATGCCGGGGTTCTGCTTCTCGATGGCGGCATAGGTCCGCAGGGGACCGTAGAGGTCCTCGGTGTCGTACCAGCCGCCCACCGTGAGCACGGCCGCCTTGATGTTCTTCAGGTGTGGGAGCAGGTTCCGCGCCTGCCAGAAGCTGTCGTAGTTGGGATGCGAGGTGACGTCCTTCCAGAAGGCGACGTCCCCCTTGAGGTGCTTCGCGTCCGCATTGCCCAGGGGGCCCAGGTCCAGGAAGAACTGGTAGCCGTCCGGCGTGCCGTGCTCGAAGCGCTGCCACTCCTCGTTGTCCGTGGGATGGGGCCGGGGCTTGCCGAACGTGGAGAAGAAGTTGAACGCCAGCGCCAGGTTGAAGGCGCCGTGGCGGTGCATGTCATCCCAGAACCAGTCGGCGATGGGGGCCTGCGGCGACACCGCCTTGAGCGCCGGGTGCGAATCAATGGCACCCGCCGACGCGTAGAAGCCGGGGTACGAAATCCCCCACTGGCCCACGCGGCCGTTGTTGTTCGCCACGCGCTTCACCAGCCACTCAATGGTGTCGTACGTGTCCGTGCTCTCGTCGAAGTCCTTGGGCCCGGCCTTCTTCGGCTTGTGGGGGCGGACGTTGACGAACTCGCCTTCGGACATGTTGCGGCCGCGCACGTCCTGGAAGGCGAAGATGAAGCCGTCCTTCTCGAACGCCTCCGTGGGGGCCAGCGCGGGGGGATACCGGTCCACGCCATAGGGCGCGACGCTGTACGGCGTGCGCACCAGGATGATGGGATAGCGCTTCCCCGGTGACGCGTCCGCGGGGACGTAGACGGAGGTGAACAGGCGCGTCCCGTCCCGCATGGGAATGCGGTACTCGAACTTGGTGTACTTCGAGCGGACGCGTTCGGTGCGCTCGGGAGAGATGCTGTAGGGGCGCTTCGGGGCTGGCGGGGTGGACTGCGCCTGCGCCGGGCCTGCGACGGTGGCCAGCAGGACAGCCGCGAGGCATCGGGTCACGGGATGCATGCACGCTCCTGGAACGATGACGCTGGAAGGCCGGCCCGCAACACCGCGAGCGGCCCGCTTGTTCCCAGAATCAGCTCCGCTCTTCCCCGCCGTCGTCCAGCCCGTACTTGCGCAGCTTGTCATGCAGGGTGGCCCGGCCAATGCCCAGTCGCCGCGCCGCTTCACTGCGGTTTCCGCCCGCCATGCGCAGCGCGTCCAGGACCAGGCCGCGCTCGTACGCCTCCACGCGCTCCTTGAGCCCCGCGCCGGGAGCCTCGTCCTGCGGCCCTGGACGGACCGGGTCCGATGACGCCCCCGGGAAACCACTATCCGCTCCTGCCGGCTCGGCGGAAGGCAACGGGCCCAGGTCCAGCCGCCCCTCGCTGGACAGCGCGACCAGGCTCTCCAGCGTGTTCTCCAGCTCGCGCACGTTCCCTGGCCACGGCAAGGCACGGAGCTGCTCGAAGAAGCCGTCGGGGATTTTCAGCGGGCCGGTGTGGAACCGGTCGATGAAGCGGTCCAGGAACACCCGCGCCAACACGGGGATGTCCTCGGGGCGCTCGCGCAGCGGCGGCACCCGGAGCTGGACGACGTTGAGCCGGTAGTAGAGGTCCTCGCGGAACGCACCCTCCAGGGCCAGGCGGCGCAAGTCCCTGTGGGTGGCGGCGATGATGCGCACGTCCACCGTCACTGGCCGGTCCTCCCCCACCGGGCGCACCTCGCCCTCCTGAAGCACGCGAAGGAGCCGGGCCTGGAGCGTGGGCGCCAGCTCGCCCACCTCGTCCAGCAGCAGCGTGCCGCCATCCGCCTCACGGAAGAGCCCTGGCCGCGCGCGGTGGGCTCCGGTGAAGGCGCCCCGGGCATGGCCGAACAGCTCGGCCTCCGCCAGCTCCTCGGTGAGTGCCGCGCAGTTGAAGCGCAAGAAGGGCCGGTTCGCGCGCGGCGAGGCCCGGACGAGCGCGTCCGCCACCCGCTCCTTGCCCGTGCCGCTCTCGCCGGTGATGAGCACCGTCACATCCCGTGAGCCCGCCCGTTGCACGAGCTGCGCGAGCCGCGCCATGGGCTCCGAGACGAACACCAACGAGCGGGACAGGTTCAGCTCACCTGAAAGCCGTGCGTTCTCCTCGCGGAGCCGTACCGACTCCAGCGCGCGGGAGACGACCGCCAGCAGCTCATCCACCTCGAAGGGCTTGCGGAAGTAGTCGTAGGCCCCCGCCTTCATTGCCTCCACCGCGAAGCGCTCGGAGCCATGCGCGGTGATGACGATGACACGAGGCGCTCGGGAGAACAGACTCAGCCGGCGCACCAGCTCCATGCCATCCATCCGGGGCATGCGCAGGTCGGAGATGGCCAGCTCGTAGGGCCTGGACGACAGCTTCTCCAGCGCGTCCTCGCCATCCACGGCTTCATCCACCTCGACGCCGGAGAGGCTCTTGAGCATCTCCCTCAGCGTGAAGCGAACGCCCGCGTCGTCATCCACCACCAGGACGCGCGTGGTGCCCCCCTCCTTGGCCTCATCCCACATTCGCGACTCCGTGCAGTGGCCGCAGGATCTCCGCTGGCAGCTCTCGCGGGAGCGTCAACGCCGCCTCGCATCCGCCTCCTACCGCATTCGCCAGCGTGACGTCTCCGCCGTGCTGTCTCGCCAGGGCACGCGCCACCGTCAGGCCCAACCCGGAGCCCCTGGCCTTGGTCGTCACGCCCGCGTCGAACACACGGGGCTCGAGCTCGGAGGCCAGTCCAGGCCCTGAGTCGCGCACGAAGACGCGGGCCTCGCCCACGGGCAGCGCGCGGACCTCCACGGTGACACGCCCGCCCGTGGGACAGGCCTCGATGGCGTTGTGCAGCAGGTTCATCAACACCTGTTTCACCTTGCGCGAGTCACACACCGCCTCCACGCCCTCCGTGCCCTTGCGCTCCAGCCGCACGCCGTGTCCCGCCGCCAGTCCTTCGTGCAGCACCAGGGCTTCATCGCACAACGCGCCCAGGTCCACGGGGCTCACCGTCAAGGGCACCAGCGGCCGAGTGAAGTTGAGGAACTCCTCCAGGATGCCCTGCATCCGCACCACCTCGCCCGACAGCACCTGCAGGCGTTCGGCGGGCTGGGCGCGACCTGCTTCGCGCGCCATGAGCTGGGTGAGGCCCTTCACGGTGGCCAGCGGGTTCTTCAGCTCGTGGGCAATCTCTCCGGACATGGCCTCCAGGGCGCCCGCATACGAGCGATGCGTGGCCAGCAGTTCGTCGCGGCTGGCGAGCGCTTCGCTCAGCATGTTGTCGAAGGTCGTCCGGATGGCGCCGCCCGCCGCGCTGCACACGCAGAGCATGATGGCGGTGACGAGGGCGCCCGCGACGAGCAGGACGGACGACGGCGCGCCGAGGAACCACAGGGGCAGCCCCTGAACCAGCCCGGAAATCTGGACGAAGGAGACGGCCATCAGCGTGGACAACTGCGCCATCAACAGCCGCGAGCGCTCCCGGGGCGTCGCCGCGAGGCTCGACAAGAAGCCCAGGGGCAGCGCGGCGGGCAGCACGGGGCTGGCGATGCCGCCTGTCCCCACGATGATGCTCGTCAGGATGATCTGCCCCATCCACAGATTGAGCGGCACGCTGCGCGCGTCAACGCCGTCGCGCTGAAAGCGGCGGAACTCATGGAAGAAGTAGGTAAAGGCGCCCACCCCCACCACGCTCATGAACACGCATCGCCAGCGCGCGCCGTCGATGACGGCGACACACACGGCGGACAGCAGCAGCAGCAGCGACAGGAACAGGCGGACGCGAACGAGCCGGCCGAAGAGGCGCCCGAAGTGCTTGAGCTGGATGTCCTCGAAGTAGCGCTGGGTCCGCGAGTCCATGGGGTCTCTCCCGCTCACGCCTCCCCGCTCATCGTATGTCAGCCGCGCCCCCCTCGATGACCGTCAACTGGGGCGCCGCCTTTCGCTCCGGGGCGCGGGCCCCGGACACGCTCTGCCCTCCCGTCGCCGTGCGCTCGGTGGAGGAGGTGCGGGGTTGGCTGGCCTGAGACACAGCGCGGCGCGGCGCGGGCCGCAGTGGCAAGCCGAAGTACAGGTACATGTCGAGCAACATGGATTGACTTCCCCTTGGCGGATGCGTGGACGCTGAAACGCATCCGGCCTGGAGCAATGGTGATGCCACCGGCTGTCCGGCCGTTCACCGGGGCGCGCCACTTCGCGAGGAAGCGGCGAAACGCACCGTGCCATGGGCTCCAGGTGCTCTTTCGTGAAAAAGGATGAAGTTGCGTGAGGCAAGCGCGGAGGCGACGTGCGCGTGAAGCCACCCCGAGGGGCCGGGTCACCGCCGGGGTTCCGGCAGGGTGCCGGATTTCCGGCAGGTCCGCCGCACGGCCCTCCGGCACACGGGCGGCGCCGGGTATCGGCATGGGACTTGCCGGGGCTCGTCCCCGTTCATGCCTGCAGCGATTCGTGCCGGGCCAGCATCTCGACGAACTGTTCGATTCGCCGAGCCCGCGTCTCCGCCTTCTTCGCGGTGTGGACGCGCCACAGGATGGCGTACCGGTTCGCTGCGTTGAGCGTGGCGAAGAACGCGGCCGCCTTCGCATTCGCGGCCAGGGCGCGGGCCAGGTCCTCGGGCACGGTGGTCTTGCTCTGGGATTCGTAGGCGGCGTCCCAGCGGCCATCCTGCTTGGCGAGCGCCACGGCCTCCATGCCCGCCGGCTTCATCCGGCCCGCGGCGATGAGCGCTTCCACCTTCTCGCAGTTGATCTTGGACCAGACGCTCTTCGCGCCCCGGGGAGTGAACTTCTGGAGCCACGCGGTGTCGTCGAAGGCGTTCTTCTGACCGTCAATCCAGCCCCACTCGAGCGCGACGTCGACCGCTTCGGCGTAGGTGACGGATTCGATGCCCGAGCCCTTCTTCGCCAGCTTCAACCAGAGGCCGCGCGACGAGGCATGGTTCGCTGCGAGCCAGGACGCCCATTCCGCGGGCGACGCAAAGGCAATCGTGGGGAGCTCAGCGGCGGGGGCCTTCTTCGCGGCGGCCTTCTTCGTCGGACTCATGGTGGCGTCAGCGGATAGCACGGGCCGCCAGCGCCTCGCCAACAACCTAAGGAGGACCCTCCGCCGCCGTCTTCGTGTCGCCTCCACCGCCCAGCAGCTTCTCCTTCAATGCGCTCAGGCCCTTGCTACCGGCGGCCCGCACGCCCTCGAAGGAATCCCCCGCCGCGCGGGCGAAGTCGTCCATGGAGCGCTGCGCGAGCCCTTGACGGACCCGGTCCATCCACAGGATGGGCGCCAGGACCTGCCCTGCCCGCTCCGGTCCCAGGAGCGTGACGAGAATCTTCTCCGGGCCCCCCGCCCTCGCCACGAGCGCCTGTCCCAGGATGGCGGCGGCCCGCGCCTGGAGGAAGATGGGCAGCCGTTCGCCGTGCTTGCGCATCGCGTCCGCGCTGGCCTGGAGGTCACGCCGCTCGGTCTCGCCCAGGTACGGACTCTTCGCCAGGGTGTCGAGGTAGCGCGCGGATTCGTCGTAGCGCTCCCGGCGGAAGTGGATGAAGGCCCAGCCCCACCACGTCAGCTCATTCTCGATGCCAAGCCTCTCCAGGGAGCCCAGGCCCCGCTCGATGTCGTCCTCCGCCGCACGCTCGCGCTTGAGACCCATGCGGTTCCAGGCCCGCAGGAAGTACCCCGTGGCGAGCAGCGTCTCGCGAACCTGTGCCGGCGTGGCATTCCGCATCGCTGGAAAGTCGCTGGCGGGCATCGCCTCGGCTTCGGACAGGAACGCATTCAGCTCCTCCTCGGCCGCGTAGTGATAGCCCGCGCCGCAGAAGGCCATCCCCCGGCTGCCGCGAACCGACACGCGCAGCCCTGGCGGCCACGCGGGCTGAGGCGTGGCGCGCGACAGCTCATAGAGCACCAGGTCGGTCGCGGGGACGCGGTTGCCCGAGTCCGCCGCATCCAGCACGAACCACAGCGCGGAGAGGAACGCGTGCTCCTGGCCCGCGTCGTAGCCCGGCAGCGGAGGCGGCTGGTCTGGCTGAAAGCGGTTCCACAGGAGGGGGAACTCGTCTTCGTCGCGCTGCTCCAGCGTCTTCTTGGCCTTGTAGAAGGCGACGCCCAGGTCCAGGTACGCCTTCGCCACCCGGAGCGCTTCTTCGTCGGAGGCAGCCTTCGCCGGCAGCTCCCGCGTGGTCGCCAGCGTCTGCCAGAGCGCGGCGATTTCAGCGGGAGCGTTCGGCTGACCTTCCGCGCGCATCGTCAGCTTGAGCGCCCGGTATGGGACCAGCGAGTAGGCGTCGCGAATGCGCGCTTCGATTTCCTCCCGCTCCTGTGCGGCTCGCTCCGCATCGGACTTGCGGCAGCCGCCCAGGACCGTCAGCAGCATCACGGCGATGACGCGTCCCAGGAGGCGTGGAGCCGAGCGTGGCGTGGAGACCTGGTTCACCCCGTCCTTCGCGTCCTTGTTCATCGGGAAAAGAAGGTATCACGGCGACCTTGGCGTACCCATGCCCCTGCCGCCTTGGGAGCCGACACAGTCAGACGGTGGCGCGCGACGGGCCCGTGGATTACAGCGCCGCCAGCATGACTCATCAGGCTGCGGCTTCCGGGCTCTCCATCTTCCAACATCGAGACTTCCGCTTCTATCTGCTGGCGCGTCTGTGCGCGGTGCTGGCCGTCCAGATTGAGTCGGTGGCCATTGGCTGGCAGGTCTACGAGCTCACGGGCAGCGCGCTCGCGCTCGGATACACGGGGCTGGCGCAGTTCCTGCCGTTCCTGTCGCTGTGTCTGGTGGGCGGCCAGGTGGCGGACCGCGTGGACCGGCGGACCATCCTGGCGGTGTGCCAGACGGTGATGCTGGTCTGCAGCCTGCTGCTGCTCGCCTTCACCTTGGGCCATATCCGCGACGTGCGATTCGTCTATGGCGTCCTGGTGCTCTTCGGCGCGGCGCGCGCGTTCCATGCCCCGGCGGGCTCCGCGCTCACCCCGCATCTGGTGCCGCCCGAGCACCTGACCCGCGCCGTGGCCATCAACTCCACCACGTGGCAGGTGGCCACCATTGGCGGCCCGGCCGTGGGCGGCATCCTCTATGGCTGGATCGGCGCCGCGGGGGCCTACACGGCCTCCGCGACGTTGTGCGCCCTCTCCGTCATCTGGATTCTCATCCTCAAGGTGCGGACCGGGCGCGCGTCCGCCGAGCCCCTCTCCCTGTCGACCCTGGTCGCGGGGCTCGGATTCGTTCGACGG
Organism: Myxococcus sp. AB056; assembly: GCF_006547365.1. Taxonomy (NCBI): domain Bacteria; kingdom Pseudomonadati; phylum Myxococcota; class Myxococcia; order Myxococcales; family Myxococcaceae; genus Myxococcus; species Myxococcus sp. AB056. Next base: position 71,215 of record NZ_VHLB01000028.1, read on the forward strand.
CAGCGCCTGCTGCTGGGCAGCATCACCCTGGACCTGTTCGCCGTGCTCTTCGGTGGCGCGGTGGCGCTCCTGCCCATCTATGCGCGGGACATCCTGCACACGGGGCCATGGGGCCTGGGGCTGCTGCGCTGTGCGCCCGCGTTCGGCGCCGCGGTGGTGGCCGTCTTCCTGGCCATGCGGCCCATGGGCGGCAACACCGGCCGGAAGATGTTCATCGCGGTCGCCATCTTCGGCGCGGCCACGCTCGTCTTCGGGATGAGCCGCTCGCTGCCCCTGTCGCTGGCGGCGCTGGCGATAGCAGGCGCCGCGGACATGATCAGCGTCGTGGTCCGCCACACGCTGGAGTTGATGGCCACCCCGGACGACATGCGCGGCCGCGTGGGCGCGGTGAACATGATGGCCATTGGCGCCTCCAACGAACTGGGCGAGTTCCGCGCGGGCGGGTTCGCCGAGTACGTGGGCGCCGTACCCGCGGTGGTCGCGGGCGCGGTGGGCACGCTGGCGGTGGTCGCGCTCTGGGCGTGGGCCTTTCCCGAGCTGCGGCGGGTGGACCGCCTGGAGTCCTTCGCGCAGGCGAAGGAGCCTCCAGCGGCGCCCGCGAGTTGATGGCCCGCGATGCTCAAGCCTGCGCGCCGTCGTAGCTGACGCGCAGGCCCCGATGGGTCACGGTGATGAGGGGGCGGCCCAGCCAGCCACAATGGCGGCACACGGCGCTGGGACCGGAGGCGGTGACGCGCACGGGCAGGTCCGCCGCGCAGACGGGGCACCCCTCGGGAAGCGTGTAGTCACGCGAGCTTGCGTTCACTTCGGTCATGTATTTCAGGTAACGCAGTCGCGCGTCGCCGCAAGCAGCCGGCCAGGCACGCTGGCGTGCAGCCGGCGCTGGGCACGCCAGACAGGCCGCTGGCGCCCGCACTCCCTGCGCAGTGAGGCTTCCGCCACTGCGAGGCCGATTCCGTGAGCCACACCCGAGGCTCGTGTGCACCGACATGAATGCGGCTTCATGTTCATCTCGGAATGGTGGAGCATGGTGCTGGCGCCGGCAGTGTCTCCACCTGCCCGCCCCGCGCACTCCGCGGTAGAGGTCCGCCGCTGCCCGGAGTAAGGGGGGCAAACATGCCCCTTCGCCTCGTGAAACGACTTGCCCGGGACTGGTTCCTGCTGGGGATGTTCGGCGCCGTCATCCTGGCCGCGCTCTTCCCGGAGTTCGGTACGTCGGGCGGGCCGATGCACGCGGACGTCGTCGCCGACGTGGGCATCTTCGCGGTGTTCCTGCTCCACGGCCTGGGCCTGCCCGCGGCCCAGCTCCGCGCGGGCGTGGTGACGTGGCGGGTCCACGTGGTGGTTCAGGTCTTCACGTTCGTGGTGTTTCCACTGCTGTGGTGGCTGGGCGACGTGCTGGTGGGCCGCTGGATGCCAGCGGACCTGTCGCTGGGGCTGCTCTATCTCTGCGCGGTGCCGTCGACCATCTCCTCCTCGGTCGCGATGACGGGCGTCGCCCGAGGCAATGTGCCCGCCGCCATCTTCAACGCCAGCTTGTCCAGCCTGCTGGGCATCGTGTTGACGCCGCTCATCATCGGCCTGTTCGCCAGCGCCACCGGGCACTCCCTGCCCATGGGCCAGGCCATCCTCAAGCTGTCGATCCTCCTGCTGCTCCCCCTGGCACTGGGGCAATTGCTGCGCCCGCTGGTGGGCGGCTGGTTCGCCCGCTACCGGCCTTACACGAATGCCTTCGACCGGGTGGTGATCCTGCTCCTCGTCTATTCGTCGTTCTGTGACTCGATCACCTCGGGCCTGTTCTCCGACTACGGCGCGACGGTGCTGGGCGTGGCATTCGTGGGCGCGATGATCATCCTGGCCATCGTGCTGATGCTGACCACGCGGACGGCTCGGGCGCTGGGCTTCTCCAAGGAGGACGAAATCACGGTGGTTTTCTGTGGGTCGAAGAAGACACTGGCCTCAGGGGTTCCCATGGCGCGGCTGCTCTTCGGCGCCAATCCCGCCCTGGGGCTCATCGTCCTACCGTTGATGTTCTATCATCAGGCCCAGCTCCTCGTGTGTTCGCTCCTGGCGGAACGCTACGCGAAGCGCCCGGCGGGACAACCTGCCGCGTAGGCCTCGGTGCGCATCCCCGGCGGACCGGCACTGTGATAGGTGCGCAAACCACGTATGTCAGAGCCGCACAGAACGTCAGGGGCCTGGCTTGACCCAGCCGGTACAGCCCGGGCTGGAATGCACTCCATGGCCGAACGACTCGTCTTCCCGCCCATCGTGGAAGGGCTCTTTGTCCGGGGGCTCTCCGGGCGGGTGACGCCCCTGCTCAAAGAGCAGTTGCGAAGCGAGGGACTGGACCTGGACCGGCCACTCCTCCCCGCCTACTCCCTGGAGTCGTGGATTCGCTGCGTCACGCTGACAGCGAAGGCGCTGCACCCCCAGGAGCCCGACGAGGTGGCGTGGCGGATGCTCGGCGAGCGGATGATTGATGGTTACCGCGACACGCTGATGGGCCGCGCCCTGCTCGGGGTGATGAAGCTGCTGGGGCCCTGGCGGATGCTGTCGAAGGCACAGCACGGATTCCGGACGAGCAACAACTACACCGAGGTCCGCATCACGGAGACGGGACCGACGGAGGCCGAGGTCTGGCTCAACGAGCCCGGAATGCTGCGCTACTTCAAGCAGGGCGTCATGCTCGCCATGTCCCGGGCCGCCGGTGGCGTGGCCGCGTCGGTGGATGTCCGCACCTTCGACGAACACTGCGTCACGTACCGCGTCTCCTGGAAGGACTCGGGCCGCTGAGGCAGCTTGCCCTGGGGGCCGCCCCTCTGCGACGGTAGTCCCGCGATGGCGCTCCGGCGCCGTTGGTGAGGGGGGACGATATGCCGTCGAGCGAGCGCGCCAATCTTCCGCGCTGGAAGGGGCAGCAAGGCTTCTTCGAAATCTGGTTCCTGTGCGTGCTCGACCCTGGGGGCGAGCGCGCCTGGTGGTTCCGCTACACGATTTTCACCCCCGCGCCGGGAGCCCCCGGCGAGCCTCGTGCCCTGCTGTGGGCGGCGGCCTTCGACTGCGCCACCGCCACGCCCGCGCTGGGGCTGAAGGCCATCCATCCCCTCTCCCGCTTCTCCTCCGAAGCCTCGGGCCGCTTCGGCATCCGGATTGGTGACGCGGAGCTCGCGCCGGGCCGGTGCCATGGCCGCGTCGCCTCGGGAGGCCATTCCATCGAATGGGATTTGCGCTACACGCCGGAGACCGCGGAGGCGGTGCGACGCGCTCCTCGGGGCGCCGACCTGCTGCCGCTCACGACGCACGTGGCCCATGCGCATGACGACATCGCCTTCACCGGCGCCGTCACCGTGGATGGGCACCGGTATGACATCCAGGGCGCGCCGGGGCTCCAGAAGCACTTGTGGGGGCACCGCCGGCTGGAGGAGCTGACGTGGCTCTACGTGCCACGCTTCCAGGAGGACCCGGAGGCCCGCCTGGAGGTGCTGTCCGTGCGCTCCCGCCAGCATCCGCTCAGTCCCCGGCTGTCGCCCATCTACCTGCGCACCGCGCGGCGGGAACACCGGTTCCACGAGGCCCCGGACATGCTGCTCACACGCCTGCAGTCGCCGCAGCCGGGTGAGTTGTGCTTCCAGGCCCGCTCGGCCACCGTGGCCGTGAAGGGCCGCGCGTGGTGCGATCCCAAGACACTGGTGGGCTACGTCTACCGGGACCCGACGGGCTGGGACGTCCATGTGGCCCAGAGCGACGTGGCCACCTGTGAGCTGGAGCGCTTCACCCGCCCCCATCCCTTCGCGGCGTGGAGACCGGATGGACGGCTCACGTCCACCGTGGGCGCCCTGGAGTTCCACGCGCCCGAGCCCCTGGAGGGCGTGCGCTACATCGGCTGGGATGAGACGTCAGTCTCGGATGCAGCGGGCGAGGCACCGCCCGCGGTGGCCGAAGGCGCGTAGCGGCGCGAGTGCTCAGGGCGCCGTCTCCGCTCAGGCCATGGCCTCCAGCGCGTCGCGTATCACCGGATACGTATCCTGCGACGCAGTGCTCCCCATGAAGGTGTCCAGGTGGCCGTACCCCGCCAGAACCTTCCGCCGGTAATACGACGCACCGTTCTCTTCGCGCAGCCACTCGTAGGTGAGCTCCGTGGACGCGGGCATGTACGTGCCATTCTGTTCTCCGGACACGAAGGTGATGGGACGCTTGAGGTGCTCCGCGCGCAGGTACGACGGCGGCCGCTCACGGCCATAGCGCCGGAGGTTCTCCTCCCGGCCATGGTCGAAGCCCACCGCGTAGCCCGAGCGGGCCATCTGCGCCAGGTGACGGAACGTCAGCATGTTGCAAGGGCCGAACTGCTCGTCGAGCCGGTCATGCGTCTCCCGATTGATGCGCGCGTGCCGGAAGAGCTGCCCGTACATGAACGTCAGACGGCGGCAGACGGTGCTGTCGCATTCATGACGCCACAGGTCCACGAAAGCGCCGAAGGCGGCCTGGAACAAGGGGCTGCTCGGGTCCTCGTCCGGCGTCAGGTAGTCGCGGGTGATGTCCAGCACGTCCGGCAACCGCAGCATCGCCTTGAGCTGCGTCGAAGGCGGGACGATGTGGTGCAGCGCCACCTGCGAGGCGACCACGCTCTGGACGTCCGGCAGCAGCCCCGCCGCCATCGCCATGAAGAACGTCGCCGAGCCCGCGCAGTGCACCACCGCCTGCACGGAGTCCGCGCCGGTGCGCTCGCGGACCCACCGGACGGCGGCGGGCATGTCGTGGCGGGCGGCGTCATCCAGCGTGAACTGCCGCAGCGGCAGCTCCACGCTGGCGCGCCAGTCCAGAAGCCAGGTGTCGTAGCCGTGGCGCACCAGGTGCTGCACGAAGTTCTCCCGCACCGTGGGCAGCATGAACATGCCGCTCCACACCCCCGCGCCATGGACGAGGAGGACAGGCCCCTTCGCGCCGCCCTGGTAACGCGTGAGCTGCAATGGAACGCCGTCGCCCGCGGGAAAGTCGTGCCTTTCGGCGGAAGGAAGCGTGTTCATGAAGCGCTCCTCGAATGGGATGAGAATCCGTGCACCACGGCCTCGGCGATGCGCTCGGCCACCGCGCTGATGGTCATCACCGGGTGGAAGCCGATGGCTGTCGGGATGACGGAGCCGTCCGCCACGTGCAGCCCGGGATAGTGGAAGACCTCTCCCTCGGTGGACACCACGCCGCGCTCGGGAGCTTCCGCCAGATGGGCACCGCCAAGCGAATGAACCGTGAAAGGCCGCTTGAAGAGCTGCCAGGTGATCAGCGGCGCGAAGGTGGCACCGTACTGGGCCGCCAGGTCCCGCATCGCGTCCGTCATCCGCCGCACCAACTCCGCGTTCTCCCCGGCGAAGTCCCACGACACGTCGAGCTGCCCGTCATCGAGGTGCATCCGGCCGTTGGCGTTGTCCTGGCCGATGCCGAACAGGTTGGACGTGCGAGCCGCATCCACGTTGGTACGCAGGGGCCGGCTCATCAGCCCCTTCTTGAGCGCCGCGTGAACGGCCGGTCCCAGGCAGGTCCACAGCGGTGCCCCCAGGCCCTGGAGCCGTCCGAGGTTCGGCTGCCCCAGGCCCGCGAGGACTTCCGTGGCGGGCTGGTTGAACGTGGCCGTCACCAGCGTGAAGCGCGGCTGCCGGTCGGTGAAGCGCATCACGGTGGACACGTCGGGGCCCACCCATGGCTGGATGTCCTCGCGCGCGCCCTGCATCGACGCCAGGAAGTCCCCGTTGCCCGAATAGCCGTGGCCCAGCCGCCGGCTCACGCGAGGCAGCGTCCGCGCGACGTCCCGGCTGCGCAGCAATATCTCCACCGTGCCCAGCGTCCCCGCGGCCAGCACCACCCGCGAGCCCTCCACGGTGTGCCGCTCTCCCGACACCAGGTCCTGGCAGTGGACGCGGTACCCATCCCGCACCGGCTCCACGTGGGAGACGAGCGTGCGGGCCAGGACCAGCGCCCCCAGCGCCTCCGCCCGCGCCAGGTACGTCAGGTCCATGGTGTTCTTCGCGCCGTGCTGGCAGCCGAACTCGCACTCGGCGCAGAGCTGGCACACGCGCCGGCCCGGTCCCGGCGGCTCCGAGAAGGCCACGGCCACGGGCGGGTCGAAGGTCTCGCGCCCCATGCCCCGGGCCGCGCGCTGGAAGAGGTCGCGCTTGCGCAGCGGCATCGAGGGCGGCACCGGATTCAACCGCAGCTCCCGCGCCACCTTGTCGAAGTAAGGCTCCAGCGAGTCCCGGCGGTACGTCCGGGGCCAGCGCGGGTCCTCGAACACCTCGGCGTCCGGCCGCACGTGGACGTTGGCGTAGATGAGCGAGCCTCCGCCGACGCCGCTGGCCGTCACCGTGCCGATGCCGGACAGGAAGCGCACGTCATAGAGGCCCTGCGCCTTGCGCCGCGTGGCATGGCGCCAGAGCACCTCGTCCGTTCGCGTCACGTCTCGGGGAAAGTCACCGGGCCGGTAGCGCCTGCCGCGCTCCAGGACCAGCACGGACTTACCCGCCTGAGCCAGGCGCAGCGCGCTGATGGAGCCCCCAAAGCCGGAACCCACGACGACCACGTCGTACCGCGATGCCTTCGCCACGATGCGCCTCTCTTACTCCAGCTTGGTTCGCGCGAAGACGTCCCAGAGGTTGCCCATGAACATGCTGCCAAAACGCTTCAGGGCCTGAGCCTTCGCCAGCGGTGATGTCGTTCCCAGCACGGCGAAGGTCGTGAGCTGCTGGAGGAAGTCCGGCATGCCCAGACGGATGATGCCGCTGGCCACCGCGGGCGCATGCCGGTCGTTGCCCCGACGGATGACGGTGTAGAGCGTGGACGTGTCGGTCCACATGTCGAAGCCGTCGTCGTCCCGGACATGCTTGTAGCCATCCAGCAGGTACTGCTGGCCGTCCAGGCCGGTGAAGGGCAGCAGGTAGAGCATCCGACGCTCGTAGTAGCTGTCCGTGTCCACGAAGAGGTTGAAGACGCCGTGGTCCACCTTCGCTCCGCCAGGAGGCGTGAGGCCGTGGACGTGGACGGTGCCTTGCGCGATGCCGGAATGGGCCTTCTCCGCGAGGAAGCGGTCCAGGTTGGGCAAGGTGATGGTGAGGATGAACTCGGCCACCCTGCCCTCTGACTTGCCCTCCTCCTCGGCGCCCGCGTAATCCGTGTCCGGCAGGTGGCCGTGGTTGATGAAGCCGCGCATCCGCTCGGTGAAGCGGAGCCCCACCACGGGCGTTGGCGACAACACCGTGCCTCCCTCTGGAATCACCACGCTCCGCATCGGATCCTCTCTTGGCACCACCCGCGTGGGTGCCACACTCGTGCTCATCCGCATCGACGCGCGGAACGGTTCCGCCGCCGCCCGGCCCGAAGCCGTTCCGGCCCGCTCAGGGGCGGTCCAGGTGGGGTTCCCCAGCACCTGCCGGATGGCGGCCTCGACGTTGCGCTCCGCCACCGCGGCGATGGTGGATGACGGGTTCACCCCGGTGCTCGCGGGCAGCGCGGCGCCATCCAGCACGTACAGCCCAGGGTGGCCGTGCACCTCACCGTCCGGGTTCAGCACACCGTAGGCCGGCTCCTCCGCCATGGTGCAGCCGCCCAGGTTGTGGACGGACACGGGGATGTGAAGCCGATCCCACAGGGGGTTGAAGACGGCGCGCGCCCCGAGCGCCCGAGCGATGTCCTGGCAGATCTGCTCCTGCGTACGGTACAGCGGCAGGTTGGAAGGCACGTCCCAGCGCACCTCCATGTCCCGAGTCAAAGGTCGCAGCGAGAGCCGCCCGTTGGCGCGATCCCTCCCCATGGCCAGGAACACGGCCTGGAAGCGCCCGCGCTCCTTGCCCATGACGGTTTCAGGCGTGGAGCGCCGGCGCAGGGCGCGGACCAGTTGCTTCTGGAGCAGGTCCGCGGGGACACGGAAGTCCCGGCCCATGTCCAGCACCTGAAGCAGCCCCGCCGCCTGTCCGGGGTGCCCGCCCTCCTGGAAGAGGAACCACGTCTTGTCCGCGCCCTGCCCCTGGTCCACCACCAGGCTGGTGGTGATGGTGGGGCCCTCGGACGGGTCCCACACCTCGCGCGTCTCGAAGGCGAAGGCCAGGAAGTCGCCGTTGGCCGAATAGCGGCACCCCAGCCGGTCGCTGATGCGCGGGAGCGTGCCCCATTGGTCGCGGCAGCGCAGCAGCAGCTCCGTGGTGTTCACCGTGCCGGCGCACAGGAACACGCGGCGGGCCTCCACGGTGCGCTCGGCGCCGCCCGCGGCATGGTCGGTATAGGTGACGCGATAGCCCGCGGGAGACAGCGGTTCGATTCGCGTGGCCTCCGCCTGGGTGGTCATCTCCGCGCCCTGCTGTTCAGCGACGGCCAGGTAGTTCAGGTCCAGCGTGTTCTTCGCGCGGACGTTGCAGCCGATGTCGCATTCGCCGCAGTAGTTGCAGCCCTCCTGGGCGACGCCGAACTTGTTGGGCATCGGCTCGCCGGCGGGGGCGAAGCGTACGGCGAGGTCCGGGTAGAAGAACTGCTGCTCGCGGCCGAGTTTGCGCGAGACCTCCCGCATCCGCTTCGCCTTGGTGGGCAGGCCACGCGCGGACGCGGTGATGGGCTGGAGGTCCAGCATGTACGCGACCAGGTCGTAGTACGGATCCAACGCGGCGCGGCTGTAGACCTCCGGCCAGTCGGTGTCGAAGGTCTCCGCGGGCGGGCGCAGGTGAACGTTGGCGTAGATGAGCGAGCCGCCGCCGTAGCCCGCGGCCTGGACAATGCTCATCCCCGGTAGCAGCTTCACGTCGAAGAGGCCCTGGCCGTACCGCCACAGCCAGCCGTTGAGCGGGTTGCTCCAGTCGCGAGGAAAGCTCCCCTTCGGGTAGCGCAGGCCCCGCTCCAGGACGCGCACGGTCAGGCCCGCCTGTGCCAGCCGGCAAGCCGCCACCGCTCCCCCAAAGCCGGTGCCAATGACCAGCGCGTCGTACGTCGGCGCCATGTTCCCCCTCGTCGAGACCTGTCCCCGCGGCAGGTTTCAACTGACACCTTATTAACGCACGAGGGTCTGATCCTTCGACCTCCACCCATCCGGGGAACCCAACCCCTTGGAATCGTTGTCACCAAACGGGGCTGGGCGTGGGCGCCGAAGCTCAGTAGGCGTGGTGCTGCCTGCACTCCCCCTCCGGACGGAACGGCAAGGCCCACAGCTCGCGTCCAGTCTTCCCGTCATCCGCCGAGAAGAACACGTCCCAGCCCGAGCGCACGAAGTCGCGCGGCGACGAGGAAGCGCTCCCGTGCGCCAGACCTCGCAGCGCCTTGGTGCCCGAACGGGTGCCATCGCTCACCCAGGGCTCGTGCCCATGCACCCCATCGCTCGCGGAGAAGAACAGCGTGCCTTCAATAGAGGCCAGCGCTTCGGGATCCGAGGAGCCACCACCGGGCGCCAGATCCTTGAAGAGCCTGGTCCCCGAACCGGTGCCGTTGCTCACCCAGAGTTCACGTCCCTCTCCGGAGCCATCATTCGCGGCGAAGAAGACTCGCGACTTCAGAACCGCCAGAGAGCTTGGTGAGGAGCTCATGGGCCCTGGCCAGATGTCCTTCACCAGATTCGTGCTTGCAGTCGAACCATTGCTGCTCCAGAGCTCCTCACCCTCTGGCTCACCTGCCCCGGCGCTGAAGACGACACGTGAGCCCAGCGCGACCAGATCGTGCGGATACTCTCCGTAGAAGTACCGCAACTGGTGCGTGTTTGAGGCGGCCCCATCCGTCTTCCACAGACTGGCCTCGCCCTCGTCGTTGTCCACGAGGAAGTAGAGGCGCGACTTCACGGCCAGGAGATTGAAGAGAACGTTGTCGCCCGCCCGGGTGAGGACGGGAACGGCGCCTGGTACTCCCGTGCTACGCCAGAGATGCACCTCGTCGCTCATGGGCCCGTCCTTGGCCCCGACGAAGTAGAAGGCGTCGTTGCCCACGCGAACAAAGCTTCGCGGGAAGGAGCTGGCGGGTCCGGGCTCGATGTCCTCGAAGAGGTACGTCCCCGCGTCTGTTCCATCACTGCGCCACACTTCGTTTCCGTGCACGCCGTCGTTCGCGCCGAAGTACAGGACACCACCGAACTCAACCAGCAGGGGCTCACTCCGCCTGATGAAGGGGGACGGACGGCGAATCCCATCCTCCGGCCCCGGGTAGATGTCCTTCACCAGGTACGTGCCGGCCGACGTCCCGTCGGTCACCCACAACTCGTAGCCGTGGACGCCGTCATCCGCGGCGAAGAACACCCGGTTCCCCACCCGAGTGAGATTCGAAATCTCCGACCCCGCCAACCCTGGGTAGATGTCCTTCACCAGTGACGTGCCGATTCCTTCCGTTCCGCTGCTTCGCCACAACTCGCGCCCATGCACCCCGTCGTCCGCAGTGAAGAAGAGGACCCGGTCGCCGTGGATCAGATCGGCCGGATTGGACCCCGCGGGGCCAGGATGGATGTCCGCCAATCGAACAGCCTCCTTCCCGCACAGCTCCCACTTCTGACTCAGGGCGGACTCCTGACTCGTGAAGTCGGCATCATCGACTTCGGTGCCACAACCCGCGGCGCCCACGAGAATGAGGAGTGGAAGATGGGGCTTCATGACTGCCTCCGTTGACGGTGCGGTTCATCCGCGCCGAATCCGGAGGGTGAGAGTCATGCGTACCCGCATCTACCTGCGCAGGAGTGGCACTCCGCGCGTGGAAAGCGACAGTCGCTCACGCGGCGCAAGCGGAGACAGCGGCGCGTGCGGTCAGGCACGGCGACTGCACTGGCGAACGTCCGCGCCGGGCGTCGAAGTCCTGCTCCAGGCGCACGCAACCCGCGGCATGTGCAACGCCCTTGCACCGGCAGACATGACGACACGTCGGCCACGCACGCGCCGGACACAACGTCACACGAGGTCACAACTCAAAGATGAATCCAACCCAGCAGAAGCTGAACGCTCGGCGTCGTCACGTTCGCGGATTTACGCTGATTGAAATCATGGTCGTCATCACCATCCTCGGGCTCATCGCCGCGGCGGTGGGCGTCTCCGTGATGTCGAACCTGGAGGAGGCCAAGCAGAAGACCGCCGCCCTGGACATCAAGACATTGGAGACGGGGCTCAAGCTCCACTGCATGAAGACCGGCAGCTTTCCGGAGACCCAGGCCGGTCTGGAAGAACTCCTCCAGGCGCGCTCGCTGGAGCGACTGCCCCAGGACCCGTGGAACCGCGACTACGTGTACATGAATGAGGGCGGCAGCCCTGTCATCCTGTCGTATGGCGCGGACGGTGCCCCAGGGGGTGATGGCAGCGACGCGGACATCTCCTCCCAGCTGGAGTCACCATCCGCGAGCGCGGCCCGCCGCCCCAAGGGGCTCCGTTAGTCCGAGCCCTCGAGCACGTCAGCGGCCCGCCGCCACGCGCGCGAAGTGGTGCGCGAGGCGGTGCAGCACCTCCGTGTTGTCGGCCTCGGCCGCCTTGAGCTTGGGCAGCTGCGCCTTCAGCTCCTGGAGGTTCTTTCCGCGTTGCTGGAGGCTGTCCGCCTCGAGGTCAATCCATCTCCCCAGTTCGCTGGCGGTCAGCTCCAGGTGGAACTGGAAGCCGTAGGACGTGCCCAGCCGGAAGGCCTGCTGGGTGTACCGGTCCGTGGACGCCAGCAGCGTGGCGTCCGGGACGGGCGCATAGGAGTCACCGTGCCAGTGCGCCACCACCGTGCGCGGACGGGCCCCGGACAACACGGGGTCCTTCTGCGCCTCCGGCGTCCATCGCACCGGGCCCACGCCCACCTCGAAGCCATTCTTCCCGGGGAACACGTCCGCGCCCGCCGCCGCCGCGAGCATCTGGGCGCCCAGGCAGACGCCCAGGCACGGGCGCTCGTACGCGAGCCGCTCCATGAGGATGCCCAGCTCCTGCCGTAGGAAGGGATGCTGCTCGGATTCGTAGACGGCCATGCGGCCGCCCATGACGACCAGCAGCTCCGCGTCCACGTCCTCCCGGCGCACGGCGCGGAACCGGTTCACCAACGTGAAGCCCGCCGCCTGCAACACCGGCCCCAGCAAGCCGGGCCCTTCGTGCTCCTCGTGCTGGAACACCACCGCGCGCATCGACGTCACCTCCCAAGCCGCGGGCGCCCTGCCCACCGGCTCAATCGTATTCGCAGGACGTGCAGATGTTGAGGCAGGTCCCCACCTGCTCTCTGTACTCCTTCACACATTCCTGGTTGGAGGCGCAGTTCACGTCGCTGGTACAGCCGGGCTCGCAATAGCTGAGCGCGGCGTCCGCGCAGTACTGCCCCGGCTGGCAGGGGTCATCGCCCATGAAATCCCCGCACTCGGTGTACCCGGGCTGAAGGGGCGCCATGACACAGGCGCTGCTTCCCAGCGCGAGCAGGGCAATGACGGCGGGCCAGAGACGGGTACGCATCGAAATACCTTTCGGGAGCAAGCGGAGGATGCCCGCTTGCTCCCGACGGCCGTCCGAGCGCCGTATTCACGGCCCGTGCGTCGTTCTACTCCGCCGCCGGCACCGGGCAGCGGTTGCGGAAGCTGTCGCTGAGGGCCACGGCCACAAGCAGCTCGGGGAGCCGGTGCCCTCCCGCCGAGAAGCGCGTGTCCACGTAGCGCACGGTGGCCTCGTCCTCGTCCGTCAGCGCGCGGCCCAAGCCATAGGCCAGTGCCTGCCGCGTCATGCACGTCGCGAAGGCCGGGTCGCCCTTGAGGATGGTCGCCAGCTCACGCGGTCTCTGGAACGACACGCCCTTGAAGTTGCCCGTGGCGTCCACCGGCGAGCCGTTGTCCGTCTCTCGCCAGGCCCCGGCCGCGTCGTAGTTCTCCAGGCCGAAGCCGATGGGGTCCAGCGTGTCGTGGCAGCTCGCGCAAGCGGGGTTCGCGCGATGCAGCTCGGTGATCTGCCGCAGCGTGGAGCCCGGGGGCACCTGCGTGGGCAGCGCCTCCACACCCGGAGGCGGAGGAGGAGGCTCCTGGCACAGCAGCTTGCCCAGCACCCACTTGCCGCGAAGCACCGGCGAAGTGCGCGTGGCCAGCGACGCCTGCGCCAGCACACCTGCCTGGCCCAGCACACCGCCGCGCCGCCCGTCGCCCGTGCTCACGCGCGTGACGGAGGCGGAGCCCGGGCGAGGCAGGCCGTAGTAGTCCGCGTCCAGCAGTTCCAGCGCGCTGCGGTCCTCATTGAGGAAGGCGCGGAAGAAGCTCTCCCCTTCCTCGCGCATGGCGCGCTTGAGCTCGGAATTCATGCCGGGGAACAGCGACGGGTCCGCGGTGATGCCGTCCACCTTCCGCAGGCCCAGCCACTGGCCGGCGAAGTGGTGGCGGGTCCCCCGCCTTCCACCACACCCGCCGGGCATCGGGCCGGGCGGTGCAGTCCTCACTGCGCAACGTCGGCGCCAGTTGCTTGCGGGCAGGCCGCCCCCTACTTGCCCACGAGCAGCACCTTTCCAGCAGCACCCCAGGAGACGTCCATGTCGAAACGGAAGCCGAAGCTGACCAAGAGGAACTTCGCCGAGGTGATGGCGAACATCCGCGAGCACTCCTCCGGGGATGAGGAGGCCGCTGACGCGTACGTCGCGACGCTCACGAACCTGCTGGAGCTCCACGTCGCCGGGAAGAATCCCAGCGCCGACGACCTGGTGGCGACGCTGGACATGCTGCTCGACGACATGGCGAACGACGAGTTCTTCGACGAGGACGCGCCCGACCCGCGCGACCCGCAGCGCGACTGACACCAGCAGCACCCGCCCGGGGGCACGCCCCTGGGCCGCGTGACGGGCACGTGACGCCCGTCCCACGCAGTCCCCCACGCAGCAATCACAACCGGAGTCCCCCGATGCGATTCGCCGCAGCACTACTCGTGTGTCTTCTCGCCAGCGTCCCCGCGCTCGCCCAGCAGTCCACCCTCTACGAGGGCGGCAAGGTCTTCACCGCCCGCGACGACCGGCCCTTCGTCGAGGCGTTCGTGGTGCGCGGCGGCAAGGTGGCCGCCACCGGCAGGGCGGCGGACCTACGGCTCTTGTTCCCCTCTGCGCGCCGGGTGGACCTGGGCGGACGCACGGTGGTGCCGGGGCTGGTGGATGCGCACAGCCACGTCGCCCCCCTCGGCCACCCGTCATGGTTCGTCAACGACCCGAGCTTCGCCCCTGGCCCCGGGCCGACGGCTGACGAGGTGGTGGCTCTCGTGGCCGCGCGCGCCGCGACAGTGCCGGCCGGTACGCCCATCCTCGTCATCGTCAGCACGGCTTGGTACGCGACCGCTGGCGAGGACCCGCGCGCCCTGCTGGATGCCGCAGCGCCGCACCACCCCGTGGTGGGCGTGGACTGGTCGGGCCACGGCAACACCATCAACAGCACCATGCTCGCCATGGCCGGCTACGTGGACGGCGCGCCCCACCCCTACGGCGGACGCCTCTCCCGCGACGCCACCGGCAGGCTGACGGGCGACGTCCAGGAGTTGGCCGAGGTTGCCATCTTCAAGGCGCTGGCGGAGTTGCTGCCGACCGAACTCTACGCGGGGGCCTATGCCCAGTACGCCCAGGACGCGGCCGCCCTGGGCTACACTACCACCTTCGACATCCCCTTTGTCCTGAGCGACGAGCGCGCCGCCCAGGTCCACGCGCTCCAGCCCGTCGCCCACTTCCTGCCGGTGTGCATCATCGACACCGAGGGCGAGCAGTGCCAGCCGGGGCCAGACGGCGCCATCCGCCGCAAGGTGTTCCTCGACGGTGGCCCAGTGGACTGCTCGACGCACGTCACCGTGCCCTACCTGGCGCCGGAGACGTGCCCGGCGGCTGGCCCCGATTGGCTGGGCCTGGAGGACATCACCGACGCGCAGCTCGACGGCGTGTTGGCGGACGTGCTCGCCCGCGGCGGCCACCTCCTGGTGCATGCGCTGGGCAACGGCGCCGTGGAGCAGCTGCTGACGCGACTGGAGTCCCAGCCCTCCGTGGACTGGAGCAACCGGGTGACGCTCGAGCACGGCGACCTGGTGACGCCCGCCCAGGTGGCTCGGGTGGCGGCGCTCGGCATCCCCGTGGTGCAGAACCCCACGCACATCCCCGCGCTGCTGCCTCTGTTCCCGCTGCGGTACGAGCCGACCCTCTACGCCGAGTCCCAACCACTGCGCTCCCTACTGTCATCCCCTTAGCGTTCGGCTCGGACACGTTCGGCAGCCCCACCAGCCCCTGGGTGGATGTCCTGCTGGCCGTGGCTCATCCGGGCCGCCCCTCCGAGAGCATCACCGTGGCTGAGGCCGTGACGGCGTACACCCGGACGGCGGCCACGGTGCGCGGCATCCCTGGCGGCTACCTCGCCGCCGGTCAGCCCGCGACGTTCGCGGTGCTGTCGCAGGACGTCTTCACCGCCCCGCTTGAAGCGCTGCCCCTCACCTCGTCGGTGCTGACGGTGGTGGACGGTGTGACGCGCTGGAGCACCGGAGCGCTGTCCGCGCGCTGAGCGGCCTCCCTCGCAGGTGACGTGAGCGCCGGCGGTGCTGCCCAGGCCGCCCGCGCTGTTTCCCCCAACCCGTAGTCCTGGAGTGACGCTGATGCGCTGGATGCTGTTGATGACGATGGTTGTGATGGCTGGGTGCGCGAGCCCGAAGCCCAGCAGATTTTCTGCCGCCCAGAATCGGAGGGCGCAGGCCTCGATGGATTGCTTCGACGCGGCCGAGGAGCAGGTAGCCCGCGGTGACTACGCCGGCTGGTCCTCCGGTGAGACGACGTGCCTCCAGCGCTTGGTGGCCGCCGACTGCGCCAGCAAGGCGTGGGCGCTGGACGGGGACCACCAGTCCTCCGAGGCAGCCGCGCGCTACCAGTCCCGCGTCATCGAGGGCTGCGGCGCCGACCTCACCGAGCGGGTCCGCGCTGCGTTCGAGGCCTGGCTCTGAGCTTCACGGGGCTGGGTGCCTCTCCGCCGAAAGTTGAGCGCGCCGCGCAGCTCGTCAACGGCGCGCAGGAGGCACCATGCCTTTCCACCCCACCCCGCCTGGCGTTGTCCCATGGCAAGCCAGGTCGGGTGCTGTACGGTGCCGCGCACCGACAGGAGAACACGCCTTGCCCCGTCACGATCCCAAAGAGACCCCGCCCGAAAAGCGCCGCGCCGAAAAGGGCAGCGTGGTCTTGAAACAGCTAGTCCGCCACACCCTGCAGTCAGCGGCTGACCTGGAAGCGCTGGCGAAGCGCTGGAAGTGCAATGAGGCCGACGCCGTCCGCCGGGCCCTACGCGAAGCCGCGGAACGGGGCGAGTAGCGGGCCGATGTGCGGGGAGCGGAGCCCCACCGCGCTGTTACTGCCACGCCCCAGCCGACGTGCGCCGACAACGCGCCCGTCGCCCAGGTGGAAAGCGCCTCCGCCACGAGCGACGGCGGCGCGTCCGTCCACCTCTGAGTCCCCGGGTGCCGCGGCGCCGTCACCTACGAGTGGCCAGCAGGCACCTGCCTGGTACAGCCCCGCGACGTCCCCGTGCTGGTGGCGCTCCTTCCCCGCACAGCCCAGGCTGACTGGGAGGCAGTGGGAGGCGCCCGTGCTCCGTCACACCCTGACGCACGCGCTGGAGGACCTGCGCCACCGGGTGTCCGCTGGCAGCCCCAGCCTGACGGTGGCGCTCCGCTACGTGCAGCTGTCGGACAGGGCCCGCGTCGAGTGGGTGAACTGGGTGGAGGCGAAGAAGGCCGTCTCCCACTGCGAGGGCCCGCGCTCCGCCGGCGGCCTCGGGCTCAAGGCATGGGAGGACGTCGGCGGGCTGACGCAGCTGGAGTGAAGTTGCCCCGGTTTCGTGGAGTTCCACCCGCTGTGCGAAAAGGGTCCCACGATGCCGAAGTCACGTCCCCCATACCCGCCGGAGTTCCGTGAGCGGGTCGTCGAGCTGTTGAAAGCCGGCCGCT
>NZ_VHLB01000029.1:0-88069 GCF_006547365.1 Myxococcus sp. AB056
AAGAGACAGCCCCCCACCCCGCCCGCGCCGGCCCCCTAGAAGGGACCGAAGCTCGCTTCCAGGTGCTGGCGCACGTGCGTGGGCCGCTGCGTGGCGTAGTCACGCATCGCGTCCACGTAGTAGCGCCACGACTCCACAGACACTGGATAGCCCCAACGCTCGATGTGCGCGGGAATCTCCGCGGCGACCAGGTCGGCCAGCGACTCCAGCTGCGCCGTCACGCGCTCCGCGCGGAAGGTGTTGTCCAGGTGCCACTGGAAGCGCGACACGAAGCGGCTCTTGAAGTCCGCGTTCGTCATCAACTGGCGGATGAGCAGCACGGACCACTCCGGGAGTGACTCGTCCGTCATCACCCGGGCCAGCGAGTCGTAGCCCGGGTCACCGAGGAAGGCGTTGTCCAAGTCATAGACCAGCCAGCGCCAGCGGCCGTCCTTCGCCGCGGCCCCACCGGACTCCGGCTGGACGTAGCGCCAGAACTTGACGTTGTTGTGGGGCCAGTCCGTGTTCGCGAAGAAGATCTCCGCGATTTGATAGTCGATGAAGTCGTCCACATCCATCATCGACTCCACGTGGGCCAGGTTCTCCGGCAGCGAGAGGTCGTTGTTCCGGACGAAGTCCAGGAGCGCGAGGTAGTGCGACTCGTCGCCTTCCTCGCCGGTGTCGAGCACCCCATCCAGCTCCAGGATGGCCACCTTCTTGCGGTCGATGCCGTGGCGCGACGCGAGGTAGTACTCGTCATACCGCTCGCGCAGCTCATGCAGGCCCCAGTACTCGCCGTTGAGGTACAGGACCGTGGGGCGGCAGGCCTGCAGGTGCAGCGCCGTCTCCCGCAGCAGCCCCTGAAGCGCGCAGTCGCGAATCTTGGAGTACAGCAGGTCCTGGCCCGACGTGCGGACGATGAGCCGCGTGTATTCATCCAGCGGCTCGCCGGGGAACACCGCCGCGCGGAACGTCTTCGGCCCGTAGTCCTCCTTCGCGTACAGGCGCAGGCTCTTGTGCGGCAGCGCCGCGCTGCCCGAGCCGTGGATGCGCACGCCCGCCCCCTGCGAAATCACCGGCTGGCCTTCCACTTCGAACCACTCCACGTGGAGGGGGCGCTCCCAGTCCTTGCCACCCTGGTGATAGTTGCCGTTGCCCCACATCACGTCCGGCATGGGGTCTTCCGCGTGAATCCGTCCGGGGACGTAGATGCCGTGCTCGAAGCCAAAGAAGTGCTCCGCGTCCACCGACAGGGACATCACCGGCAACGAACCATGTGACTTGTCGATGAGATAGCTGCGCGTGCCGGAAGCGCCTACGGGCGTGGCGTCCTGGAACTGCTGGAACCGCACCACGGCGGCGCGGCCCACCGGCCCGCGAGGCGGCAGCCATCGCCACTCCACCGGCGTCTCCGGCGGATTCGTGGGGATGAGGGACAGGGGCGTGGGCTCGCCTTGTGAACGCATCAGGACCAACGGCGAGGTGTAGATGGGCGAGTGGGCCGTCGGCGTCGAGCCATCCAGCGTGTAGCGCGTCGTCGCGGACTCGCTCGTGGGCAGCGTCAGCAGCGACGGGGGCTGGTAGAGCGCGTGCGACGTGGCGAAGTCCAACGGCTGGAGCGCCAGCGACGCGCGGGCCGGAGTGCCCGAGCCGTCATGGGCCACCACCTCGATGGAATGTCTCGTCGCGCCGGGCAGCCATTGGATGCTCCACTGGTCACCATTCACCTCGGCCCAGCCGAGCAGCACGCCGTCCACGTGGACTTCCACGGCCCTGATGTCGCCCTGCCCCTGGATGGTGCCCCGCAGGAAGCCGGACGCATTGTCCATGCCATCGATGGACACGTACGGAACCGACTGCTCTTCCCGCGGGTTTTCAATGGGCGGAACGACTGGCGCCGGCGGGGCATCCTCACGGCAGGCGGACAGTGAAAGAGTGAGCCACAACAACGCCGAGCGGGACTTGAAACGAAGGGGCATCAACGCCTGTCTCCCTGGGAACGAGCGGCCAGCGCATGACTGGCACGGGGACGTCCGGCCCGCAGGAATACGTACCTCCTGCGACACGTCCCACACGCGCCCGTGCACGGCGCACGCCATCTGAGTCCCCAGGTGGGGCGCCCTGAAACGCACATCGCACGACGACCGCGGCGGCCCCTATGTAGCGCAGGGAACGTTTGAGGTCCATCCGGCCCCAGTGCATGTCAGGGAAAGCACGAGAGCCCCCGCCCGGTGTCGGACGGAGGCTCTGGGTACCGCAAGGGCACACGAAGGGAACTACAGGAGCTTCATCAGCTCCGCGCGCTTCGCATTGTACTCCTCGTCACTGAGGACGCCTGCGTCCTTCAGCTCCTTGATTTCCTTCAGGCGCTGCGCGGGGCTGCGCGTGTCCGCCGGGGGCGCCGCGGGCGCGGGCTCCGGAGGCCGCTGCTGGTGCTGCTGCTGGTTCATGAACTGCTGGGCCATGCCGAAGCCCATGCCCATGCCCATGCCGCCCAGCGCGTTGCCCGCGCCACCACCGCCGTCACCGCCCTTGGCCATGCCCTCGGCCGCGCCGAGCATCGCCTGACCCTGCGCGTACTGCTGGAAGCCACCGGCCAGACGCGAGTACGCCACGTCCTTGCCCAGCTTCTTCAGCGTCGCCTCGTCCTCCTCCTTGATGGAGACGTGGAAGTTGCCCATCCGCACCACGGTGAGGCCGTAGCCGTCCACGTGGGGCTTGAGCCCGGAGATGACCTCGGTCTCGATCTCCTCGGTGTACGCGCCGCTCGTCACGTCGAGCAGCGGCCAGCGCTTCTTGACGAGCAGCTCCGCGATGCGGTCGCGCGTCACCTTCAGCACCTGGTTCTTGAACCAGCCGAGCAGCTCGTCGTTGCCGGTGCGGCCCATGCCCACCAGGCCCACCACCAGGCGCTCCGGGTCCGTCACGCGGATGGAGAAGTCGCCGTACACCATGGTGCCGATGCCCAGGCCCGTCTCCGGGTCGCGCACGTCACCGATGGGACCGCCGAACTTCACGCCGGCGAACTCCCGGGTGGAGACGAAGAAGATTTCGGAGATGAAGAGGTTGCCGCCCGTGAAGCCTTCGATGAGGCGGGACAGGAACGGGATGTTGTTCGTGTCCAGTGAGTGACGGCCGGGCCCCAGCTTGCCCTCCACCTTGCCGTCCTTCACGAAGAGGGCGACCTCGTCCGCATCGACGGTGAGCTGGGTCAGCATCCGGACGTTGTTCTCCGGATACTTGTAGATGATGTCGCCCTTCGCCGAGTCCGCCCGGGCGATGAAGTTGCGCTTCGTCTCACCCTTGATGCTGTCGAAGATACCCATTGCCGTCAGCGCCTCCGTGGCCGCGTTGGCAGCCGGTCAACCCGCGCCGCCACCCCAACCCTTTTAAGAGCATGGCATCCCGGACGAAAGCGCGCGCGCTCGCGTACCGGCACCTGCTCGCAACATGCCAGTTTCACTGGCGAAAGCCTAGCCGCTCGGCAGGCCGGATGCCCTGGAAAGCGACGGCCAGCGTCCGCGCTAGCCCCAACGGCTCACCAGCCGCTCGCGGTCCAACAAGCGGATACTGGCCCACAGCAGGAGGGCGTCCAGCACCAGCACCACCGCGCCCTGAAGCAGGTAGTAGCCGAAGCCCGCCTTGAGCACGCCCGCCACCTGCCCACCCACCATGCCCACGATGGGCAGCACCACCAGCGCGGACAACTGCTGGGCCATGCGCGCCTCGCTCACCCGGGCGGAGATGAGCACCGCCACCCCGTTGCCGAAGAAGGCGAACAGCGGCGCGATGACGAACACGCCGAAGGTCCACAGCGCGTTGGGCATCAGCGGCATCTGCACCAGCGGCCACGCGACGATGTCCACGCCCACGCAGAACAAGACGAAGGCCGTCCACGTAATCGCCACGGACGGCACCAGCGCCGCCAGGCTCTTGCCCGTCACCAGCTCCGCCGCCGTCACGGGCGAGGCCAGGAGCGGCTCCAGCGTGCGCCGCTCCTTCTCCCCCGCCACACTCTGGGACGCGATGAGGATGGGCACGAACACCGGCATCACCAGGAACATGCCGAACCAGTCGGTGAGCGTCTTGTCGATGAGGAAGCGCGCGGCGCTGGCGCCCAACGGCAGCGTGGGATCGTAGAAGAGCGCCACGCTGCGCAGGTCCGCGTGGTCCGGCGTGCGCACGTACGTCCACACCACGCCAATGGGCACCAGCACCATGACGGCCGGGAGCACCATCATGGACACCAGCAGGCCCACGTTCTTTCGCAGGTCCAGGAAGTCCTTCCAGAACACCGCCAGGGCCCGCTTCGGACGGAACGCCATGGGCTACCCCCTCCCCTCGCGCAGCAGCTCCAGATAGACCTCTTCCAGGGGACGCTGCGTGGGCACCGCGCTGTGCACCCGCGCACCCGCTCCCACCAGGCACGCCACCACGTCGGGCGCCTGCGCATCGTCCGCCAGCATCACGCGCAGCTTCGGCCCTTCGGCCAGCACGTTGGGCGCGAAGGGCAGTTGGGCCAGCGCGCCGCGAAAGCGCTCCGCCTCCCCTTCCACGCGCACCTCCAGCGCCTGTCCCGCGTGCCGCAGCTCGCGGACGGGGCCCATGGCCAGCAGGCGGCGCTTCACCACCGCCACGCGCTCACACAGGCGCTCCACCTCCGCCAGGTTGTGCGAGCACAGGACGATGGTGCGCCCCTCCGACGCCAGCTCCGCCACGGCGTCGCGCACGGTGCGCGCCGACTCCGGGTCCAGGCCGCTGGTGGGCTCGTCCAGGAAGATGACCTTCGGGTCGTGCACCAGCGTCCGGACGATGGCCAGCTTCTGCCGCATCCCTTTGGAGAAGCCGCCCACCGGCTCCTCCTCGCGCCCACCCAACCCGAAGCGCTCCAGGTAGTGCCGGGCCCGAGGCCAGGCCGCGGCTTCATCCAGCTCATGCAGCTTCATGAAGAAGCGCAGGTTCTCTCGCGCGGTGAGCCTGTCGTAGAGGCCGGGCTGCTCGGTGAGCAGGCCCACCACCTTGCGCAGCGGCTCGCCGTCGCGGTCCACCCGGTGGCCCCACACGGTGGCCTCGCCCTCGGTGGGCTGAAGCAGCCCCGTGAGCATGCGCACCGTGGTCGTCTTCCCCGCGCCGTTGGGCCCCAGCAGGCCGAATACCTCGCCGGGCCGCACGTGGAAGGACAACGCCTCCACGGCCACCCGGTCTCCGAAGCGCTTGCCCAGGTCCTGGACGTGGATGCCGCTCAATCGATGGTCACCAGGACGAACTTGTTGTTGATGTCGCGGTCCACCGGCGTGACGACCTTGTCCGAGCCCACCGCGGTGCGCAGCAGGTTGAGCCGGTTGTGCTCCACCAGGGCCCACTCACGACCCGGCCGCTGCGCCAGGGCGCGCATGCGCGCGTTCGCGTCCGACACGCGGTACTGCTCCACCGTGTTCTGCGAGTAGAACGTCTCGCCGCGCCAGTTCATCATGTACGCGACGATGGGCTCGCCCGCCTGACGCTGCGCGTAGTAGCGCCAGAAGAGGTCGCGCTGCGTCCAGTGGTGGGACAGGTCCACCCAGTGGTTCCAGTTGAACCAGAGGGCCATGCCCGCCGCGAGCACCCAGAAGGTGCCGAACAGCATCGCCCGCGCCCGCATCAACGACGCCACCACCGCCATGCCGCCTGCCACCGCGAAGGCGAAGCCCAGCGTCTTCTTGACGTTGACGGGCTCCGACAGCGCCTTGAGCAGCGAGTCCTCCGCCGCCGGCTGGCGGAAGCCCCGCACCGCGAATGCGATGCCCACCACGGCCAGCACGCCGGCCAGTGTCTGGAGCGACGCGCGGCCTTCCGCGCCCGGCCGCATGGACTCCCACGCCAGATAGCCCGCCACCGCCAGCACCGCCACGCCCACCAGCGCCTTGGCGGACACCTGGGCCTGGGCGCTCACCGCGCCCAGCGTCGCCACGCCGCCCAGGAGCAGCATCAGTGCCACGGCGCGCGCGCTCGGCGTCGTCCGGGCCCGCCCCTTCGCGGAGAAGGCATCGAAGGACAGGTAGACGCCGAAGGCCAGCAGCACCAGCGTCACCAAATCGCCCGTCCACAGCGGGCGCGAGGTGAAGAACGCGATGGGCTTCGTCACCAGGTCCTGCGGATAGGTCCGGTCGTAGTTGTAGACGAACAGGTCGGTGAAGATCTTCGGGTTCTCCGCGATGTTCTTCCCCACCAGGACGAAGAGCAGGAACCCGAAGATGAGGCTCACCGCGTGCGCGGAGATGCCCTCCTCCCACAGCCGGTCGATGAAGAGCGCCAGGAGGACGGCCACACCCGGCAGCACCGGGAAGACGTAGTGGTGGAACTTGGTGGCGCTGGACGACAGCAGCCAGAAGGAGAAGGCCACCCACAGCACCGCGATGATGGCCAGGTGGTCCGCCGCCTTCTCCGAGCGCAGCTTCAGCCGCGCCACCACCGCGAAGGCGCCGGGCAGCAGCGCCACCCAGGGGAAGATGGCGAAGCCCCCCTGCTCGATGAAGTAGATGAACGTGCCGCCCGGCGTGGTGGTGTGCACGCCCGCCGTGAGGCGGTTGAGGTGGTCGTGGACGAAGAAGCGGTACCAGAAGAGCTTGCCCTCATCGTCCACGGAGCCGAAGAGCGACAGCGTCAGGTACCAGGGGCCCGCCACCGCGAAGAACACCAGGATGCCCGTGCCCAGGTGCATCTTGAACATCTGCCCCCACAGCACGGGCATGGGCTGCCGGCCCTCGCGCACGTCCTTGCGGAAGCGGGACTGCGTGAGCCACTTCAGGTGCGCGTCCAGGCTGTCGCTGTCCCAGGGGATGACGGACAGGGCCGCGTACAGCACCAGGATGACGGCGGGCAGGCCCACGCCCAGCAGGCCCTTGGCCAACGCGGACAGGCCGGCGAAGAAATAGAAGCCGTACCACCAGGCGGCGCGGTGCTTCGTCGTCGCATCCAGCTGGCCGATGAGCGCGCACGCCATGGCGCAGATGAAGGTGGTGACGAAGGGCGTGTCCGTCACCGTCTGCCGCGTGAGCAGGAAGTACAGCGGCATGGTGGCCAGCACGAAGCCGGTGGCCAATCCCGCGCGCCGGGACACCACGCGCGCAACCGCCAGTGACAGCAGCGCCACCGCGGTGATGCTCAGGAGCGCGAAGGGCATCCGCATGCCCCACTCCGTATAGCGGCCCAGCATCCCACCCGGGTTCGCCGCCCCCACCACGTTCATGCCCAGCGCCTGCATCCACATCGTGAGCGGCGGCTTGGAGAAGAACCACGAGTTCTCCCAGAAGGGATACACGTAGTCCTGGCGGACAATCATCATCCGCGCGACTTCGCCGTAGTGCGTCTCCCAGGGGTCCCAGAGCCCCACCGCGCCCAGGTAGGGAAGGAAGAGCAGGGCCGCGAAGCCCGCCGTGGCCGTCACGACGCGCAGACTGAAGGACAGCTCCAGCCACCGCTTCGCCCACTTCGCCTGGAAGAAGTCCTTGCCGAGGATGGCCTCGACGAAGGTCTGCTCCCGCTGCTGTTCGACTTCGCTCTCCACGGACTGAAGCTCCTTGAGTCGTTCCGGGCGGTGGGCCGCCCACCCTCGGCAGGACGCGGCGTTATATCCCCGCGGCCCCCTCCGGTCGACCACCGCCAACGGCCTCTGCCGTGAGCCTGACTGCGCGCCGTTGTGCAGGGGGATGTACACGACAGGGGCGTCAACCCCGCGAAAGCACGGCTCCTCGGCAGAGGCACGGCGCTTGAAACGCCCGGGGCCGGCGGTGCGTCCCGAGGCCGACGGGACGTGGCCGCCGAGGAGACATCATGCTCGCCCCCGCAGTGTCCCTGGCTTGCGCCCTCTTGCTCGCGCAGCCAGGGAACGAGGCCCCTGTCCTTCAGCCGCCCACCACCCCGCTTCCGGTCCAGGCATGGCGCGCCCCCACGGTGTGCTTGCGGCTGCCACCGACGAAGAATGTTCCCTCCGGCGAGTGGCGGGCCCAGTGTGACGACACCGCTCAGGTGTGCCGGGTGTCCCCGTTGAGGGAGCTGGACGCCGAGGGCGTGGAGACGGACCGGCTGCAAGCGCGGGCGACGACCTGCTCCAGCGGGTTCGATGAGGAAACGGCGGAGCGGGTGAAGGGTTATCGAATGGAGCCGGCCCGCGCGGCGGCCCCACCCGGCTGGTACCGCGACGAGCGCGGGCGGATGATGCAGTTCAACTTCGACCTGAACCGGCGCGTCTGGCTCGGAGGCGCCTGGGCGCCCCTGTGGCATGACGGCCAGGTGCAGGGCCGCATGCGCGCCGACTTCGGCATCGCGGTGGAGGCACCGTCCCACCGGGGGAAGCGGCTGCACCGGCTCCGCTTCCTGGAGACGGAGCTGCACCTGGGCGTGCCCTCGCTCGACCTGACGGCGGCGCGTTATGACTTCAGCGTCGAGCGCGACGACCCGCTCTTCAGCGTGACGACCTTCTTCGGCAAGCCGCGGCGGCATGACCTCCACCTCAACCTGGGCTTGTGGATGGAGACGCTCCGCGTGGAGGAACTCGAACGCAGCGGCGAAGCGGGGCGCTTCCTCACCTGGGGCACGCTCCACGCCACGGTGGACCTGTGGCGTTCGAAGGACCTGGTGTCCTACGTGCGCGTGCGCGCCGGTCCATCCTTCGAGCGGGACTACGCGAATGGCTTCAACACCTTCGTCCCCGGCGCGGCGCTCGAAGCAGACCTGACGCTGGACCGGGACGGCTTCCACCACCTGCGGCTGGGGGTGGAGGCGGAGAAGGTGTTGCTGGCCCCGGCCGTCGCGGGCCGCCCGCTGAGGCCGGAGCGGCTGCGGCTCCAGGCCGGCTACGAGGTCATCCTCCTGGCCATCAACGACCAGCCGTTGAGCCTGCTCGTGGATGGCCGCGGAATGAAGCGTGGCGACATCGCGGGCGTCCCCGAGCAGTGGGAATGGTCCGCGTCCGCGGGCCTGCGCTTCTCCCTCTGGGCTCCCGCGCGTCGCTCCGCGCCCCTGGCCACGTCCGTGAAGGAGTAGGCCTCCATGCTGATGCTCGGACTGGCGCTGCTGCTGGCCACCGCCGCGGACGTGCCGCGGGGCGTGCCCGATGACGACGCCTGCGTGGCCCTGGACGAACGCGGTGAGCGCTACCCCATCTGCTTCGACCCCGGCGACGGCTTCGTGGTGGGCACGCGCACGCGGCTCAGCCGCTCGGCGATGGCGCAGGCGGTGCGCACGGGCGTGCACATCCGAAGCGGACGCAGCAGCCGGAGCAAGGGCTCGCCCTGGTTCAACAACCACCGGCTGCTCGGTCTGGAGGCGTGGGATGGGGAGCAGCGTGGGCTCACCTTCACCGCGTATGACGGGACGCTGCGCCGGCACCTGGAGGAAGGCTTCATCCTGGTGCCCACGGCGCGGCCAGCGCGCATTCCCTTCCCCTTCGACGTGACGGTGGCGCTGCGACTGGGGCACCTGGAGCGCCGCGTCTGGGAGGGCCCCGGTTGGACCTTGGAAACGGGACGGCTGGGCCTGCTGCTGGACCCGATGCGCGCGGAGACGGAGCGGGTGTGGTTCGGCGTGGGGCCCGTCGCCGGGCACGCGGTGCGGCGCTCCCGGGAGGGCGTCTCGCACACGGTGGCGCCCTTCACCGAGCTGATGTTCGACGCGGGCCTGGAGTCACGGGACGGACTGTGGGCCCTGCGCGCATCGGGGCTCGCGGGCTGGAGCATCGGAATCGAGCGTGGGCTGTACTTCCGCGCCAGGACGGACGTGGGCCTGGAGCGTGTCGTGCTCGCGGTGGCGGACCAGCCCGTGGTGCTCCAGTTGAGCGGGGCCTATGTCCACCGGGACGCGGGGCTGGACCGGCGCAGTGAGTGGACCGCGAACGTCGGGCTCGCGGTCCGAGTTTTCGGCGCCCGATGATGCGAACAAAGACTTCCTGCTCAAGGACGAGGACTGAAGCAAGGCGCCCGGGCGCTCCCCCCAAGGAGCGCCCGG
Organism: Myxococcus sp. AB056; assembly: GCF_006547365.1. Classification (NCBI taxonomy): domain Bacteria; kingdom Pseudomonadati; phylum Myxococcota; class Myxococcia; order Myxococcales; family Myxococcaceae; genus Myxococcus; species Myxococcus sp. AB056. Next base: position 9,964 of record NZ_VHLB01000029.1, read on the forward strand.
CGCTGGCTCACTTCGGCTCTGTCGGCGTGACGGCGCCGTTCAACACGTTCACGAGCGTCGCCCCCAGCGCCACAGGCGGGTAAGGCACCGCGGAGAGAACAGAGGTCGCCGAGTCGATGACCGCATACGCCTTCTGCGACGGCGTGGACGTCGGGTTGGTGAACACGTCCCGCGTGTTGGACAACGAGGACAGCGTGCTGAAGACGTTCAGGAACGGCACGGCCTTGCCCACCGTCTTCGCGACGGTCGTCGAGGGCATCGACGAAGGCATGTTGCCCTGCAGCCCATCCTTGATGACGCGGACGCCCGACTCAAAGGTGTCCGCCACGTTGATGGCGTTGTTCGCCGTGCCGGACATGCTGCCCACCTGGCTCATCACCGAGTGCGGCGGCGTCTGGACCTGCTCCGATGTCCCGCTCTTGCCTCCCACGCTCTTCGCGCCGGTCGCTCCGAGCTGAAGTGCGTTGACGGTCCTGTCCCCGATTTCCACCCCGGTGGCGCCCAGATTGACGGGCGGCTTGCTGGGCGAAACGGTCGGCTTTCCAAAAATCCTCGTCATGGTGTCCCCCCTCTGCGTGTGCCTTCGGCCTACATTGGGGTTATCTGCGATGATTCTCGGGAGTTTCGCCTACACTTTCCGACCTGATTTTCAGTGGTGCGGCGCAGCCTCCAGCACCGTCCGCAGCGCGAGCTCCGCCGCGCGCAGCCGGGCATCCTGAGGGTCCACCCGGCGCGCTTCCACCAGGCGCTCCAGGGCCCGCGCGACGTTGCCGCGTGACAGCTCACAGCGCACGCCGGCCTCCAGCGCGCCTGTGTCCCAGGGCCCGTACACCCGCGCCTCCGCGGCGGCGTGACACCCCTCCTCCACGCGCGATGCCTCCAGGAGCGCGCGCGCCAGCTCGACACGCGTCTCCACATGAGCGGGCGCCAACCGCACGGACTCGCTCAACGGCGCCACTGCTTCCTTGGGAAGGCCCAGGCGGCGCAGCACTCCGCCCAATGCACGCAGCGGTCCCGGCGCCCCCGGAACGAGCAGCGCTTTGGCCCGCGCCTCGCGCAGGACGGACGGCTCGTCGAAGCGCACCTCCGCCACCATCCGGTCCACCACCGCGCGGTAGGCGGGGTACGCCGCGGGCCAGGTGAACACCAGCCGGTACACCCACTCCCCCCGTGGCACGAAGAGCGCCATCAGATGAGTGGGCCCCCCTGGCCCCTCCAACTCCGCATGCAGCCGCTGCGCGCTCCGCCCGCCCACGCGCGCCGCCACCGGCCCCGTCACCTCCAGCGTCCGCCCCTCGGGGCTCGGAGCGCCCTGCACCAGCACCTCCTGCTGGAACTGCCGCGCCTGGACCGAGCCGTCTCCTGGCTCTCCCGCCTCGATGGCCTCCGCCGAGAAGGTCGCGCGGCCACGCCCCAGCAGCCCGTTGGAGAAGGCCCGCCGGCCCTGCCCGTCCACGTCGCCCCGCCAGTCGCGCGGCAGCGCCACGGAGAGGCCAAAGCCGTCATCCCGCTCCGTGCGCCAGACGGAACGCTCCGCCACCACGCCCCCCGTCACCACCACCGCCGCCACCACCATCCCCACCGGGCGCAGCCAGCTTGTGTCCGGGTGCCAGCGCGGCTCCAGGAAGACGCCCGCCAGCAGCCCCGCGAGCAATCCGCCCAGGTGCCCCGCGTTGTCCACGCCCACCGACGTCCACCCTATCCATATGAAGACGAGCACCGTGGGCACCGCGGCCTCGCTGGACATCCACCGCGCCGGCAGCTTCGCCCGGTGACGCCGGCCCAGGACGAGCAAGGCACCCACACAGGCATATACGAGCCCGGAGGCCCCCACGCTCACCCCCCCGGAGTTGCCGAGCGAGCCCGCCATGGTGGCCAGCCCCGCCGCCACCAGCAGCGCCGCGTAGTCCCGGCGCCGACACAGGCGCTCCAGGCCGCTTCCCGCCGCCAACAGCACCAGGACATTGAGCGCCAGGTGGGGGAAGTCCCGGTGCAGGAAGTGGGCGGTGACGAGCCGCCAGACCTGGCCCGCGTCCACCACCAGAGGCCCCGCCTTCGCGCCCCACCGCAGCAGGGTGTCCAGCCCCACCGGCCCCGCGGCTCGCGCCGCGCCGTGGATGCCCACCAGCACGGTGGCGAGGATCAACGTGAGCCAGGGCGCCCCCCCAAGTCGCATTCCACCGGCCGATTGACCGATGGACAACAGCCTCGGCTGCCCCTCTTCCTCGGGAGAAAGTCGTGTCTTTTGAGGGGGATACATGGCTTGTACAGGGAAAGGCCGTTCTGCTATGACTGTACGCGGATCGGACCCGTGCTGAAGCTCATCATCGAAGACGACGAGGGGCGCAAGACCGTTGTTCCTTTCGTGCGTGACGAGATCACCATCGGCCGTCAGGAGGGAAACACCATCCGCCTGACGGAACGGAATGTGTCTCGCCGTCACGCACGATTGGTGCGACTCAATGGCCACGTCGTAGTGGAAGACCTGGGGAGCTATAACGGCACCCGGATCAACGGCGAGCGAATCGCGGGTCAGTCGCCCCTGAAAGAGGGTGACCTGGTCCAGATTGGCGACTACGACCTCGCGCTCCAAGCGGAGGGCGCGGCCAACGCCGTAGGCCCCATCACCACCAAAGTGCCCGCCCGCCGGCCGGAGCCCGAGCCGGAGGAGGACGACTCCGACGACGACGAGCCGGAGGAGAGCGAGCACACCCCGCCCTCCCTCAGCGCCGCGGACGCGCGCCGTCACTCCACCTCCATCATCCGGTTGGACCAGGTGGAGGCGGATCGGCCACGCAAGGTGGTGGACGTGCCCGCCGAGGACGCTCCCCGCCTGCTCGTGCTGTCCCCAGACGAGCTCAAGGGCCAGGAGTTCGCCTGCATCCGCACGGAGCTGCGGATCGGCCGCACCGACGACAACGACATCACCTTGGATCATCGGTCGCTGTCGCGCACCCACGCCAAGCTCGTCCGCGAGGACGCAGGCGAGTGGCGCGTCATCGACATGCAGTCGGCCAACGGGATGACGGTCAACGGTGAGAGCTACGCACAGGCCACGCTCGCCACCGGCGACATCATCGAACTGGGGCACGTGAAGCTGCGCTTCGTCAACGCCGGTGACGCGTCGGACGACGTGGCCGCGGGTGGCGGCTCGCGCTCGAAGCTGCCCCTGGTGGCGAGCCTCGCGGCCCTGCTGCTCGGCGGAGGCGGCGGAGCCCTCTGGTACATGAACCAGCAGGGCACCCAGCCGACGGCGCCCCCCGTCATCGCGCAGGCGCCCACGCCCCCTCTGGACGAGGATCCGCAGCCGACCATCGAGGAACCGGCCGCGGCCAACGACACCCCGCCCACGACGGCAACGGCGGCGGCGCAGACGCCTGAAACGCCACCGCCCCCGCGTGGTCCCTCCATGGAGGAGCAGCGCGCGGTCGCTGACAAGGCGATTGCGGCGCGAGACTTCGACGCGGCCGTGGACGCGCTGGAGCGCATCAAGGATGCCAACGGCCAGCGCCCCCGTGACGTGGAGACCCGGCTCGACGAGGCGCGCGCCGAGCAGTTGATGAAGCGGCGGCTCGACGACGTCCGCAACGCCCTGGGCGACGGCAAGCTGCCGGAGGCTGAGGAAGCCCTGCGCGAGAGCGCCGCCACCAAGGCGTTCGCCAAGGAGTACGCGGCGCTGAAGACGCAGGTCGCCGAGGCCCAGAAGAAGGCGGCTCCGCCCGCCGCGGTTCCCACCTCCGGCACGGAGAAGGCGCCGCCTGCCGCGCAGTCCGCGGCGGCCAAGGCCCAGGCGGACGGCTTCGACCACATCAAGGGTCTGCGCTATCGGCAGGCCATCGAGCAGCTGAACAAGTGCCTCGACCTGGAACCCACCCGCGCCGAGTGCCACCTCTACCTCGGGTCCGCCTACGCGAATGACAACCAGCCCGAGAAGGGCGCGGTTCACTACAAGCGATTCCTGGAACTTGCGCCCAATCACGCGTACTACGAGCGCGTGAAGGGTTTGGTCGAGAGTTACGAGAATCCCAAGAAGTAGTGGTCTGCCGGAATCACCCTCGCCCCCCGGGGGTATTCCGGTCCCATCGCACTGAACTGCAGCGAGGAGACGCTGTGCAGATTCGCATCCTGGTAGTTGATGATGAGCAGGACAACTGCGACTACCTCAAGCTGGTCCTGACCCGTGAAGGCTACGAGGTCGTGACCACGACGGACCCCACCCAGACGGTGGAAATCCTCCGGGGCTCCGACTTCCACCTCGTCATCCTCGACATGATGATGCCGCAGATGTCGGGCACCGAGGTGTTGGAGCAGATTCGCAAGTACGACACGGACGTGGCCGTCATCGTCGCCACCGCGTACCCCACGGTGGACACGGCGGTGGCCTCGCTCAAGGCGCAGGCTTCCGACTACGTCAAGAAGCCCATGGAGCCGGAGCAGTTCATCACCGCGGTCCGCAACGCCCTCCAGAAGAAGGGCTTGTCCCAGGACCCGGAGGCGGACCTGCACCGCGCCATTGGCCGCACCATCCGCGACGCACGCAAGACGCAGGAGCTCACGCTCAAGCAGCTGGCGCGGCGCACGGGCCTGTCGGTGTCGCTGCTGTCGCAGATTGAGCGCGCGGAGTCCTCCGCCTCCATCTCCTCGCTGTACAAGATTGCCTCGGCGCTGCAGCTGCGCATGGGCGAGCTCTTCGGCGATACCTGATGTCGCCGTGGCAGTGCCCCGCCGGCCGCCCTGACTAGCGGCCGGAGAAGCGGGGCGGGCGCTTTTCAAGGAAGGCTGCCCGCCCCTCCTTCGCGTCCTCGCTCCCGAAGGCCGCCGCGCGCAAGCCGCGCAGCCGCGCCCGGTCTGCCTCCTCCAACGGGGCCCGAGCCAGACGCCCGAAGGACTCCTTCATCCCCGACACCGCCAGCGGTGCATGGCTCGCCAGGGTGGCGCACAGCGCCAGCGCGCGCGTCTCCGCGTCCGCCAGGCAGTCATCCAGCAGCCCCCACTCCAGCGCCTCCCGCGCGCTCAGCTTCCGCGCGGCCAGGAAGAGCTGCTTGGCGCGCGCCACGCCCACCAGCCGCGCGGCCCGGGCCAGCCCCTCCGGGGAGTAGACGATGCCCAGCTTCGCGGGGGGCATGAGGAAGACGGCGTTGGGCGTGCCAATGCGGAAGTCGCACGAGGCCGCCAGGTCGAAGCCGGCACCCACCGCGGGGCCCTCCACCAGCGCCACACTGGGCGCGGGGTGGGACTCCAGCTTCAGCAGACACTCCACCAGCAAGTCATCCGGCAGCCGTCCGCCCGCGCCCGGGGGCCCCAGGTGCGTCAAGTCATAGCCGGAACAGAAAGCCCCGCCCGCGCCGCGCACCAGCAAGGCGCGCACATGCGGGGCGGGCTCCAGCGCCGCGTCCAGCCGCGCCAGAAGGCCGTCATCGAGCGCGTTGCGGCGGGCCGGGTTGGACAGCGTCAACACCCGGACCCCGTCGTCGCGGTCCTCGACGTTCAGCGAAGCGCCTGTCGCGACGACGGGCTCCACTGCTAACCGAGCACCACGAGGACATCGCCCTCGTTGACCGACTGCGCCTCCTTCACCCGAATCTCCTTCACCGTCCCGCCATCCTCTGCCTCCACGGGCATCTCCATCTTCATGGATTCGAGGATGACGAGCGTGTCGCCCGCGTTGACCTGCTGGCCGACCTGAACCTCAATCTTCCACACCGTGCCGGTGATGTGCGCCGCTACGTCCGCCATGAATCCGTGCCTCCTCAGGGGTGGTTGGGGCTGGAGCGGGCCCCGCTACGCCGGCTTGGCGTGGTGCTCCAGGAAGTGCGTGTCCAGCTCGCCGGCCTGGAAGGCCGCATCCTGCACGATGCGCAGGTGGAGCGGGATGTTCGTCTTGATGCCTTCGATGCGGAACGACTGGAGCGCCGCCACGGAGCGCTCAATCGCCTGCGCCCGCGTCTCACCGGTGATGATGAGCTTGGCAATCATCGGGTCGTAGTTGGGCGTGACGGTGTTGCCCTCGCCGTAGCCCGCGTCCAGGCGGACGCCCTCGCCCGTGGGCGGCTGGAACACATTCAGCGGCCCGGGAGACGGGAAGAACTTCACCGGGTCCTCGGCGTAGATGCGGAACTCCAGTGCCGCCCCGCGCCGCTTCACGTCCTCCTGCTTCACCGTGAGGTGCTCGCCCGCGGCGATGCGCAGCTGCCAGCCGATGAGGTCCAGCCCCGTGGTCAGCTCCGTCACCGGGTGCTCCACCTGGAGGCGGGCGTTCATCTCGATGAAGTAGACCTCACCGTCCGAGTAGAGGAACTCCACCGTGCCGGCGTTGGCGTAGCCGAAGGCCTTCGCCGCGGCCACCGCGGCCGTGAAGAGCTTCTGCGCCAGCTCCGGGTTGCGCCCGTCCGCGAACAGCACGGAGGGGGCTTCCTCCACCACCTTCTGGTGGCGCCGCTGGATGGAGCATTCCCGCTCCAGGCAGTGGATGAGGTGGCCGTGCTGGTCCCCCAGAATCTGGACCTCGATGTGCCGGGGCGCCGGGAAGTAGCGCTCCACGTACACGCCTTCCTTGCCGAAGGCGGCCTTCGCCCGGTCCGTGCACTGGCGGTAGACCTTCTCCATCTCCGCGGGGTTCCTGGCCACCGCCATGCCAATGCCGCCGCCGCCGCTGGCCGCCTTGACGAGCACCGGGTAGCCGATGCGCTCGGCCTCCGCCAGCGCGCTGGCCACGTCGGGCACCACGCCCTCGCTGCCGGGCACCACGGGAACCCCCGCGGCGGACACCAGCTTGCGGGCCTGGCTCTTGTCCTTCATCCGCGCCATGGCCTCCGGCGGCGGTCCCACGAAGATGAGCCCCGCGTCCGCGCAGGCCTGGGCGAACTCGCCGTTCTCCGACAGGAAGCCGTAGCCCGGGTGGATGGCCTGCGCACCCGTCTGCTTCGCGGCGTCCAGGATGGCGGCGGTGTTGAGGTAGCTGTCCTTGGCCGGTGCGGGGCCGATGCGCACCGCCTCGTCGGCCTCTTTCACGAAGGGCAGCTCGGCGTCCGCGTCCGAATAGACGGCGACCGTCTTGAGCCCCATGCCCCGGGCCACCACGCCGATGCGGCGGGCAATCTCTCCCCGGTTGGCGATGAGCAGCTTCTGGAACATGGCGAAACCCCTGGGGTGCGGGTGCGAAAGGGCGGCGAACCTAACCCTCGCTCCCTCCCAAGACAAGGGTGCGAACGGACGTGCAACAGGTCCCTACAGTCCAGTAAATTTGCGGGTCTACGAGGCGGTGTCGTACCTTGCTCCCCGTGACGCCCCCCACCTCCTCAAGCCCTGGCGGCGTGGTCAATCTGCACCACGCGCGGCGCGCCAAGCGCCTGGACCTCTACCGTGGCCGGCACGCGGACCGCGTGCGCTTCGTGCGCACCACGCTCGAGACGTTGACGCAGAGCGGCACCCTCTTCACCGAGGAGGGCACGCGCCGCGGCCTCTCCCTGCTGAAGGCGCTCCAGCTGCTGCAGCGGGCCCACGCGCGCCTGGAGGAAGTGTCCGGCGACGGCGTGCTGCCCGCGGCCCGGCTCCCGGAGCGCGTGGACGCGCTCTATTCGGAAGTCGACGGCCTCTTCGCCCGCGCGGACACCCTTTCCGCACGCGACGAAGCCAGCGTGGCCCAGCTTCCCGCTCGCTGAGCCCCGCGTCTCCCCTGCCCCTTACGGCAGTTCCGTCTGGCCCTGCCGCCGCAGGAAGGTGGGGATGTCGAACTGGTCCTCGTCCAGCGGCAGTGGCGCGTCCTTCACCACCGCGGTGCGGGCGCTCACCGACTTGGCGCTCTCCACCGTCAAGGGCCGCGAGCCGCTGCCCTTCGTGGGCACCAGGCTGGCGACTTCCTCGCGCGCGTTCGCGAGCACGGACGGCGCCGGACGCGACAGCGGCACCTGCACCACCGGCGCCACCGTGCGGACCTTGGGCGCGTCGCGGTGCACGAAGCCCGTGGCGATGATGGTGATCTTCACCTCATCCGAGATGTTCTCGTCGATGAGCGAGCCGAAGATGATTTCCGCCTCGCTGTCGGCGGCGTCGTGCACCAGCGTCAGGGCCTCGTTGACCTCCTGCAGGGTCATGTCGCGGCCACCGGTGATGTTGATGAGCAGGCCCGTGGCGCCGTCGATGGAGACGTCCTCCAGCAGCGGGCTGGCGATGGCCTGCTGCATGGCAATCAGCGCGCGCTTGTCACCGGTCGAGTTGCCCGTGCCCATGAGCGCGATGCCCTTGTCGCTCATGATGGTCTTCACGTCGGCGAAGTCGACGTTGATGTAGCCGTGGTACTGGATGAGGTCGCTGATGCCCTGCACGGCGTTCAGCAGGACCTCGTCCGCGCGCTTGAAGGTCTCCAGCAGCGGCATCGGCTCATTGGAGAGCGACAGTAGGCGCTGGTTCGGAATGGTGATGAGCGTGTCCACCGCGGCCTTGAGCTCCACGATGCCCTGCTCGGCCTGCTTGCGGCGCTTGTTGCCCTCGAAGAGGAAGGGCTTGGTGACGACGCCCACCGTGAGGCAACCCAGGCTCTTGGCGATGTCCGCGATGATGGGCGCGGCGCCCGTGCCGGTGCCGCCGCCCATGCCGGCGGTGACGAACACCATGTCGGCGCCCTCGAGCACCGCGGCAATCTGGTCACGCGACTCCAGGGCTGCCTCGCGGCCCATCTCCGGGTTGGCGCCCGCGCCCAGGCCCTTCGTCAGCGTCTGGCCCAGCTGAAGCCGGGTGGGCGCCTTGCTCGCGGCGAGCGCCTGGACATCGGTGTTGGCGGCGATGAAGTCCACCCGGTCCAGCTTGGACAGGATCATCGTATTGACGGCGTTGCAGCCGGCCCCACCCGCCCCGACGACCCGAATCTTGGCGGCCTGCTTGTTCTGATCGAACTGGTCCATGGTGGTCCTCTCGCCCGGAGTCGCACGATGCAGCGCGCGTGCTCCCAACCCCCACAATCATCAGCAAGTCCCACGCTTTGGCAAGTATTCCGCTACGAGCCTGTAGCGGGATGCTGCGCGTCTGAGTCCTGACGCGCACTTACGCCAACCCATGGACGTGCAGGCGTGCGACGCGGTGGGTGAACTTCGCCCCTTGACTCGCGATACACGGCACTGCTTGGCGGGTGGGGCGCAGCATGCCCCAAAAAACGACGGGTGGCCCCGAAATCTCTTTCGGAGCCACCCTCGCTGAAATCACCCGGTGTGTTTCACCGGGGATTCAGAGCCCGTGGGTCAGTGCGCCTCGCGTTCCACTTCCACCTTCCCCACGCGGAGGATGGTGAACCCCACGCGGCGGTTGTTCTCACGGCCCTTCGCCGTCTTGTTGGTGTCCACCGGCTTCGTCTCGCCGTAGCCCACCGCCTCCATGCGGCCCTCGGCGATGCCCTCCTTCACCAGGAAGGCGCGCACGTTGTTCGCGCGGCGCTGGGACAGGTCCAGGTTCTTCGCGTCGTTGCCCTGGTCGTCCGTGTGGCCCTCGATGCGGACCAGTTCCACCTGCGGGTTGGCGCGCAGCACCGCGGCCACCTGCTTCAGCAGCGGGTGCGAACGGGCCAGGATGACGTCCTTTCCAGTGGCGAAGTAGACCTTCTCCAGGATGACGATGCGCTCGCCATCGACGAGCACCTTCACCTTGCCCTTGTCGGGGCAGCCGTCCTCGTCCTGGAAGCCGTTGATGGTCTCCGGCTCGTTCGGGCACTTGTCCTCGGCGTCGGGGATGCCGTCCCGGTCGTTGTCCGGGTCCGGGCAGCCGTCCTCGTCCTGGAAACCATCCTTGTCCTCGGGAGCATTGGGGCAGCGGTCATCCGGATCCATGATGCCGTCGCCATCCGTGTCCACCGGCGGCGGAGGCGGCGCCACGTCCGGGCAGCCATCCGTGTCCTCGAAGCCGTTGACCGTCTCCGGCTCGTTCGGGCACGTGTCCGCCGTGTCGGGGATGCCGTCCGCGTCGTTGTCCGGGTCCGGGCAGCCGTCCTCGTCCTGGAAGCCGTCCTTGTCCTCGGGCTCCGTCGGGCAGGCGTCGTCGATGTCGAGGATGCCGTCGCCGTCCGTGTCCACGGGCGCGGCCTGCTTCGGCTCGCGGGACGGCTCCGGGCTGTAGCTGAAGCCCGCGAGCAGCCGGAAGCCCGGCGTGCCGTAACCGCGGGTGAGCCCCGGCCCACCGCCCACGTGCGCGGAGAAGCCGCCCAGCGCGCGGTACTTCAGCGCCGCCAACAACTCCAGCGGGCGCTCCTCGGTGTCCTGCTGCTCCAGGTTCACCGCGCCCACCAGCGTGGCCGCGAGCGCCAGCGGCACCTCGCTCACCGTGAAGGGCAGCTCGGCGCCCACGCCGTAGGACACCGCGTTGCCCAGGTTCAGGTTGCGCAGTTGCTGCTTCTCCCGGAAGTCCACGCCCACGTTGGCGGCCACGCGAAACCGCTCGCCGTATTCGGCCACCAGGCGCGGCTGCACGCCCACGCCCGAGCCCCCGAGGAAGTCGGAGCCGCCGCCCGTGGGCAGCACCACCGGCACCGTCAGGGCCAGGCCGAAGGAGCCCTCCTCCAGGAGGCGGGCCTTGGGCACCAGGCGCAGGTCACCGATGCCACCCGAGCCCACGCCCTGGGCGAAGGACGGGTCCACCATGGGCGCCGCCTGCGAACGCTGGAGCGTCACCGGCAGCAGCACGCCGAGCTCGAAGCGGTCGAAGAGGCCCACCGAGCCCATCAGGTCCACCCCCACCTGGCTGCGCACCAGCGCGGTGATGTACCGGCCCGAGCGCGGGTCCATGAAGTTGAGCGGCTTGTCCGCGTAGTTGACGGACACGCCCACGTTCCAACCCAGGTGGGAATGCACCTGGGCGCTCTGGACGCCCAGGATGTCCTTCGAGCTCGGCCCCGGCTTGTACTGCTGCACGTCGATGGACTGGGACGCGGACAGCGTGGGCACCTGCGCCACGGCCGGCCGCGACACCATCAGGACCGCCAGCGCCAGCACGGCGGCGGCCACAGGGGCCCCAGCGGCCCGCCCCGCCGAGCGGCGGAAGCGGCCCAGCAGGGGCAGCCCGAGCAGCAGCAGCGCCAGCGGAGCGAAGGTGCCCGCCCCGCTCGTGCTGCACCCACGGCCGGAGATGACGAAGTCGTCGTTGCCGTCCAGCGCGTTGGTCCCGCCGGTGACTTCCTCGCCGTCGTTCACGCCGCCGCCGTCCGTGTCGGCGTTGTTCGGGTCCGTCTCGCCGTTGTCGAAGGAGCCGTTGCGGTTGGCGTCCTCCGCGCCATCCAGCAAGCCGTCGCCGTCCGTGTCCGGGTTCAGCGGGTTGGTGGGGTTGTTACCACGCGCCTCCACGCCGTCCGTCAGACCGTCAGCGTCCGTGTCCGGGTTGTTCGGGTCCGTCTCCGTGCTGTCGACGCGGCCGTCGTGGTTGGCATCTTCCTCACCGTCCAACAGGCCGTCACCGTCCGTGTCCGGGTTCTTCGGGTCGGTGGTGGTGCTCGGGTCCGCGTCCGGACGGAAGTTGGGCGAGCTGCGGTCCGTGTCCGCCGGAGCGCTCTCCAGCGTCACGCCCATCTCCGTGCCGTCCAGGATGCCGTCGTTGTCGCTGTCCGAGTCCAACGCGTCGATGAGGCCGTCATCATCCGTGTCGGTGATGCCGTCGATGCCGTCCGGCACGCCGTCGTCGTCGCTGTCCGCGTCGTTGGGGTCCAGGCCCTGCGCGATTTCGGTCGCATCATCGATGCCGTCGCCGTCCGAGTCGACGTCGTCCGCGGGGTTGAGCGGATCCGTCTCGCCCGGGTCCACCCGGCCGTTGCGGTTGGCGTCCTCGATGCCGTCACGCACGCTGCCGCCGTCCGTGTCGGGGTTGAGCGGGTCCGTCGTCGTGGTCGGGTCGGAGTCCGCCACGAAGCGCGTCGTGTCCGTGTTGGCGCCCTGGGGCTCGGCGAGGCCCAGCTCCAGACCGTCCGACAGCAGGTCGCCATCGGTATCCCAGTTGTTCGGGTCCGTCTCACCCTCATCGACGATGCCGTTGTGGTTGGCGTCCTCGTTGCCATCCAGGATGCCGTCGTCATCCGAGTCGTCGTCGAGCGGATCCGTCCCCGCGGTATTCACCTCGATGCCGTCCGGCAGTCCGTCACCGTCCGTGTCGGCGTTCTCCGGGTCGGTGCCCAGCACAACCTCCTCGGCGTCCGTCAGGCCGTCGCCATCCGTGTCGACCGCGACCGACCAGTTGTAGGTCGCCGGCGTGCCGTCCACGTTGCCCGCCTCATCCACCGCGCGGACGCTCAGCGTGTGGCTGCCTCCCGCCAGGCCCGTGAAGGTGACCGGGTCCGAGCACGGCACGTACGCCGCGCCGTCCAGGCTGCACTCGTACGTCACCGGGGATTCGTCCGAATCGAAGTCGAACGTCGCGGTGCCAGGCGCTTCCGTCAGCGGCGGGCCGGAGATGATGAGCGTGTCCGGCGCGGAGGTGTCCACCGTCCAGGTGTAGCTGGCCGGCGTCGGGTCCGCGTTGCCATCCTCATCCACCGCGCGCACCGCCAGGGTGTGCTCGCCGTCATCCAAGCCCGTGAAGGTGGCCGGGTCCGTGCACGCCGTGAAGGCCGCGCCGTCCAGGCTGCACTCGTACGTCACCGGGGATTCGTCCGAGTCGAAGTCGAACGTCGCCGAATCACTGTTGGAGAGCGCGGGCGGCGTCGAGGTGAACGTCGTCTCCGGCGGCTCCGCGTCCACGATGAACGTGTGCGTCACCGTCGTGCTGGTATTGCCCGCCTCGTCCTCCGCCGTGACGGACACCGAGTGGGGACCTTCCGACAACGTGTCGCTCACGGGGAGCGACCAGTTGCCAGACGGGTCCGCCACCACCGTGCCCACCATGACGCCATCCACCACCACCGTCACAGTGCTGCCCGCCTCCGTCGTTCCGGAGTACGTCACCACCGGCACATCGAGCACCGCGCCATTCGCGGGCGTGGTGATGACCACCACCGGCGGCGTTGCATCCACCGTCCAGGTGTACTCGGCGGGCGTCGGGTCCACGTTGCCGGCCGCATCCACCGCGCGCACCGCAAGCGTGTGGTCACCGTCCGGCAGCGGGCCGAACTGCGCCTGGGCCGGGCACGCCGTGAAAGGCGCGCCGTTCAGCGAGCACTCGTACGTCACCGGAGACTCGTTCGACGAGAAGACGAAGTCCGCGGTGGCCACGTTCGTCACCACCGCCGGGCCACTGTCGATGGCGGTATCCGGCGCCGTCGTGTCCACCGTGAAGGTGGAGCTCGTCGGAGCGCTGGTGTTGCCCGCATCATCCGTCGCCGTGACGACGACCGTGTACGGACCGTCCGGCAGCGTCACCGGCGGCGTGAAGGTCCAGTTGCCACCGGCATCGACCGGAATGGGGCCGTAGGGCACGCCATCCAGCACCAGCGTCACGGACTCAGCGCCGTCGGCCGTGCCGGTGATGGTCACCACCCCGTCATCCAGCACCGCGCCGTTCGCGGGCGTGGTGATGAGCGGCGCCACCGGCGGCGTCAAATCCACCGTCCAGATGTGCTCGGCGGGCGTCGGGTCCACGTTGCCGGCCGCATCTACCGCGCGCACCAGGAGCGTGTGCTCCCCTTCCGCGAAGCCCTCGTACGTCACCGTCTCCGCGCACGGCACGTAGGCCGCGCCGTCCAGGCTGCACTCGTAGGTGGAACCCGGCTCGGAAGCGGCGAACTCGAACGAGGCCGAATTCGACGAGGTCGGCGTCGCCGGACCGCTCACCACGAGCGTGTCGGGCGCCGTCGTGTCCACCGTCCACGCGTACTGCGCGGGCGTCGGGTCCACGTTGCCCGCCGCGTCCACCGCGCGCACCAGGAGCAGGTGGTCCCCATCCGTCAGCCCCGTGAAGGTCGCGGGGTCGGCGCAAGCCACATAGACGCCCCCATCCAGGCTGCACTCATAGGCCACGCCTCCGCCTTCCGAGCGAAGGTCGAAGGTGGCGGTCACGTCCCGCGTCAGCAGCGTCGGGCCGGAGTCGATGAACGTGTCAGGCGCCGAGAGGTCGACGATGAACGTGCTCGTCACCGGACCCGCGGAGTTGCCCGCCGGGTCGACGCTGGTGATGGACACCGTGTGCGGCCCCTCGTCGAGCGGCTCCGGCACGGTGAAGGTCCAATTGCCGTCCTCATCGACCAGGATGGGGCCGTGCGTGGCGCCGCCCACGTCCAGGTAGATGTTGCTGCCCGGCTCACCCGTTCCCGTCAGCGTCGGCGTCCCGGTGGCGACCTCCTCCTGGTCCGCGGGCGAGTCGATGGTCGGCAGCGTCGGGGGCGTGAGGTCCACCGTCCACGCGTACGTCGCGGGGGTGGGGTCTACGTTGCCAGCCGCATCCCGCGCGCGCACCGCCAGCGTCTGGTCGCCCTCGCTCAGCCCCGGGAACGTCTGCGGGCCCGTGCAGGCCACGAAGGGCGCGCCGTTCAGCGAGCACTCATACGTCACCGGGCTCTCATTGGACGCGAAGTCAAACGTCGCGCTGGTGGCGTTCGTCACCGTCGGCGGCCCACTCACGATGGTGGTGTCCGGCGCGGTGGCATCCACCGTCCACGTCCAGGTGGCGGGCGTCGGGTCCATGTTGCCTGCCGCGTCCACCGCGCGCACCGCCAGGGTGTGCGAACCATCCGCCAGTCCCGGGAACGTCTGCGGGTCCGTGCAGGCCACGAAGGGCGCGCCGTCCAGCGAGCACTCGTACGTCACCGGGTTCTCATCAGAGCTGAAGTCGAACGTGGCACTGGGGGACGTCGTCGTCCCCGAAGGACCGCTGACAATCGTCGTGTCCGGCGCTGTCGTATCCACCGTCCACGCGTACGTCGCGGGCGTCGGGTCCATGTTGCCCGCCGCGTCCACCGCGCGCACTGCCAGCGTCTGGTTGCCCTGGCTCAGTCCCGGGAACGTCTGCGGGTCCGTGCAGGCCGTGAAGGGCGCGCCGTTCAGCGAGCACTCGTACGTCACCGGGCTCTCATTCGAGCTGAAGTCGAACGTCGCGCTGGTGGCATTCGTCACCGTCGGCGGGCCGCTCACGATGGTGGTGTCCGGCGCGGTGGCATCCACCGTCCAGGTCCGGGTGGCGGGCGTCGGGTCCATGTTGCCTGCCGCGTCCACCGCGCGCACCGCCAGGGTGTGCGAACCATCCGCCAGTCCCGGGAACGTCTGCGGGTCCGTGCAGGCCACGAAGGGCGCGCCGTCCAGCGAGCACTCGTACGTCACCGGGTTCTCATCAGAGCTGAAGTCGAACGTGGCACTGGGGGACGTCGTCGTCCCCGAAGGACCGCTGACAATCGTCGTGTCCGGCGCCGTCGTATCCACCGTCCACGCGTACGTCGCGGGTGTCGGGTCCATGTTGCCCGCCGCGTCCACCGCGCGCACCGCCAGCGTCTGGTCGCCCTCACTCAGTCCCGGGAACGTCTGCGGGTCCGAGCAGGCCTCGAACGGGCCGCCGTTCAGCGCGCACTGGTACGTCACTGGGCTCTCGTTGGAGCTGAAGTCGAACGTCGCGCTGGTGGCATTCGTCACCGCCGGCGGCCCACTCACGATGGTGGTATCCGGAGGCGTGGTGTCGGAGACCACGGTGAAGGTATTGGTGTTGCTCAGCACGGACGACACGCCCTGGAGCAGTGCGTAGGCATTCACCGTGTGAGCACCGACGGACACATCCGCGGTCGCCGTGAAGCTGAAGTTCCCCGAGGGGTCCGCCGTCACGCGGGCCACTTCGACGCCATCCACGAAGATGACCACCGTCGAGTTCGCGGGGGCAGTACCGCTGATGACCGGACGAAAGCCCGTGGTGGAGCCGTTGGCAGGCATCACCACCACGGGAGCCGCCACAGTCGCCGGGAAGGCACCCGGCAGGATGGTGACGATACCGGGGTTGCCAGGAGCGGCGCCATACGTGAACCCATCCGGCGCGTTGGCTGTCGGCTGCGTGCCCGCAAATCCGCCCGTGACGACCGGGGTGCACCCGACCGTCGCGCCCTGAATCAGCGCACGACCACCGCCACCGCCGCCGCCTGTTCCATGCTGATCTTCTGTGGTGCTGCCACCATCACCACCACGGGCCGTCACTGCATTAGCCGAGCAAGACAGAGCTCCGGTGACGCGCACATACACGGTACCGCCAGCGCCGGCGCCGCCAGCGGCGTCATTGGCAAGCCCGAGGGCGTTACCACCCGCGAACCCGTCCGCCGACACGCGACCGGCCCCCGAGAGCGAGGCCCCGCGGATGAACACCCAACCGCCACCTGCGCTCCCCCCTCCAGCCGCATCGTTGTTGCCATGGCCCGCGCCGCCACCGCCGCCGAACACCGCATAGGACACCGCATCGAAGGTCAGCGGAGCCCCGCCGAGACCACCCACCTCGCGGGAACGCGGGGGCGCTTCACCCACCCACGTCCGCCCTCCAATGCCGCCCATGCCCACGTTACTGCCACCGCCGCCACCCGAGTTGTGGCAGACGCCGCCGCCACCGGCGTTGGCGGCGTTGCCCCGGCCCGTCGTCAGGCCTGTCGGCCCATCAGGAGGGAGGTCCTCCCCCCCAAAACGACCAGGCACCAGGCCTTCGCCCTTCGACGTCCCGCCCAGCCACAGATTACCCGGCCCCCACGCCTCATCCAGGCCGTCGCAGCCATCTCCCGAACCATTCCAGGCGAACCCTCCACGGAACCCACGGCCATCGGCATGAATGGCCCCCGCATTGCTCACCGCCCCCTGCGCCAGGAAGGCCACCACGCCGCCCCTCGTCCCATCCCAGGGCCGCGCAACGATGCTGCCCGCGGCGGTCACCGTCACGTTGGTGTACTCGGGCACCCGAATCACCTGCGTGCTGGTAGCCGCGAAGGCGCCGGTGAGAGGCTGCATGAAATGGAGCCGCGCGTTTTCAACATCGACGCTGTCAATCCGCGCCAGCTCCCAGCGTCCCACCAAGCCCCCCGTCAGGACGATGGGCGCTTGATTCCCAGATGGGCCATCCTCAAGGCCCGTGGCCTGGAACACCATCACCAGGTCCTCCGCCGTGAAGTCGGCCGTCGTGTCCACCACCACGAAGCTCTGCCCCACGGACACGTCTGCCGTCACGCCCGCGTAGTCGTTGACGGTGGTGCCGGCGACACCGACGGTCAGCGCGCCGTCGCTCCCGTTCCCCAGGCCGAAGGTATCTGCAGCGGCCTTCGCCACAGGACCCAGCAGCGCCGCGCACAGCAGCACCAGGGGTGCGACGGCCAAGCCGAGGCGTCCTCGGGAAACCCGCTCAAGCAGGGGAACGTAAAAGGTCTTTCGAGTCATAAACCTGGGGTCGTTGGGGGGTGTGGGCCCAGCGGCAAATGCCGCACATAGCAATCCGGGAGCCAGCCTCTGTCCAATCTACGACCCTGGAGATTCCGAGGATTTCAGCGCCCGGCTCACGGGGTATCCCGCGCCCCATCCGAACCACGGATCCAGATTCCGGAAACTGGACCGGCTCGGGCACTTCAGAGGGCAACCCACCAGGTCGGCTGACGCGTCAAACCAGGACGCTGACGCGTCAACCGGGACGCAGGGTGTGTGGCCCACGGCCAACAAAAAAGGGCCCCCCTTTCGGAGAGCCCTTTGGCAACGCGGTGGGCGCTCGGCCCGGCGCGTCAGAAGATTTCCTCGAGCCACTCGCGCATGCGGCCCTTCACCTTCTTGTACACGTTCTCCTCGCGGATGCGGAACATGCGCCGGTCCAGGTGGCGGGCGCCGTAGACGACCAGGCCCACGCCGGTGGCGTACATGGGGCTCTTCACCACATCCACCAGACCGCCAATGCCGCGCGGCATGCCGCGGCGGACGGGGAGGCCCAGCACTTCCTCGGCCAGCTCCGGCATGCCGGCCAGCAGCGTGGAGCCACCCGTAATCACCACGCCCGAGGCCAGCAGGTCCTCGTAGCCGCACTTCTGGATTTCACGGTGCACGAGCTGGAAGATCTCCTCCACGCGCGGCTCCAGTATTTCGCAGAGAATCTGCCGCCCGAGCACGCGGGGATGACGGCCCCCGACGCTGGGCACTTCAATGGTGTCGTCCTTGTTGATGAGCGACGACAGCGCGCAGCCGTACTTCTGCTTGATGCGCTCGGCCTCGTGCGCGGGGGTGCGCAGGCCAATGGCGATGTCGCTGGTGAGGTTGTTGCCGCCCAGCGCAATCACCGCCGTGTGGACGATGGAGCCGCCGGAGAAGATGGCGATGTCCGTGGTGCCGCCGCCGATGTCGACAAGGCACACGCCCAGCTCCTTCTCGTCCTCGCCCAGCACCGCCTCCGCGCTGGCCAGCGGCTGAAGGACGATGTCGGAGACATTCAGCCCGGTGCGGTTGGCGCACTTGACGATGTTCTGCGCGCTGGACACCGCGCCGGTGACGATATGGACCTTGGCCTCCAGCCGGACGCCCGCCATGCCCAGGGGCTCCTTGATGCCGCCCTGGTCGTCGATGATGAACTCCTGCGGGAGGACATGGATGACCTCCCGGTCCAGCGGAATCGCCACGGCCTTGGCCGCATCAATGACCCGGGCGATGTCCGCCTCGCGGACCTCCTTGTCCTTGACGGCGACGATGCCCTGGGAATTGAAGCCCTTGATGTGGCCTCCGGCGATGCCCGTGTAGACGTGGGAAATCTCCGCCCCCGCCATGAGTTCCGCTTCTTCCACCGCGCGGCGGATGGAAGAGACGGTCGCCTCAATGTTCACCACCACGCCCTTGCGCAGACCCTTCGACGGATGCGTCCCGATACCGATGATGTCGATGCCGCTGTCGGTCAGCTCTCCGACGATGGCGCAGATCTTCGTCGTGCCGATGTCGAGGCCGACGATGATCTCCCCCGACTTCTGCTTCGCCATGACAACCCTCCCAGGCCCCCCACTCTCGTGAAAGGGGCGCGTCCTCTTACCGCATCGAAGCCCCGCTCCTCTCGGACGCGGGGCTCGAAATCTTCACCGCCACCCAGCCGGGCCGGGCACGGTTATCCAGGTGAATGATCTCCGCTGCAAGCCCCCTCGCACCCAGTTCGCGCCGGACACGGGCAAGACGCTGCAGCTTGACCTCTGAATCTCCTTCACCCAGGCGCACTTCCTGCCCGGACGCCGTCACCAGCGCCAGGCTCTGCGCCTCCAGGCGGACCTCCGACAACTGTTCGGCCTTCTCGGGTGACAGCCGCGCGTACGCGCTGGCCACCGTCAGCGCCGAACGGAGGCGCTCCCGCGCCGCCGCCGGGTCCGCCACATAACCTTCCCGGTCCAGGCCCGTCACCAGGGGCAGGTCCAGTCCGTCCCCGGGCGTCACCCGCTTGAAGGGCTCGCCCTCCTCATCCAGGACGTACAGCTCCCCCAGCACCGCCATCGCCACCGGCACGTGCTCCGTCACCTCCACCGACACGCGGTTGGGGAAGCGACGCGTCACCTCCACCGTGCGCAGCCAGGGGTGCTGGTGCATGGCGCGCTCCAGCGCGTCTACGTCCAGCGTCCACAGGTTCTGCCCCTTCGTCAGCGCCGCCAGCCGCAGCAGCTCCACCCGGGAGGCGCGCTGGAGGCCGGAGAAGGACACCGCCTCCAGTTCGAAGCGCGGCGACGTCAGCGCCCACTCCCGCAGCGCCACCCCACCCCACACCAGCAGCCCGGTGCCCAGGGTCAGCCCCAGCACCTTGAGCACGCCCGGCCCGTGCGAGCGCACCGCGCCCCGGACCGCCTCTTTCTGCTGGGCGGCGTCCTGACGGCGGCGGTTCTTGGATTTACCGAAGGCCATGGGGAGAAAAGGGTTGACGCATGCTGTGCCCGGTTCGGGAGCCACGCCAGTTTTTGGCTACAGGCACGTCGCTGTAGCGCAAGCCGCCACACAGGGGCTTCGGAAATTTTCGAAGGAGACCGACGCCAAGTTGCGCCGGCCCCATACCAGACGCTCAGGCCTTGAGACACGCGCCCAGCAGCAGGCGCTCACACAGGGCGGGAAAGTCGATACCGCGCCCCGCGGCAATCTTGGGCAAGAGGCTCGAGGCCGTCATGCCCGGCAGCGTGTTGGTTTCCAGCAGGAACACATCGCCTCCGTCGGTGACGATGACGTCCGACCGCGAGCCCCCGCTACACCCCAGGGCCTGGTGCGCGGCCAGGCACACCTCGTTCACCCGCGCATACTGATCCGGAGGCAGGGGCGCGGGGAAGAGGTACTGCGTGCCGGTCCCCGCCTTGTACTTCGCGTCATAGTCGTAGAACTCGCGCGCGGCGCGGACCTCGATGACGCCCAGGGCCTCATCGTCCAGCACGCCACCCTGCACTTCGCGTCCCTTGACGAACTGCTCCACCAGCAGGGTGCCCGCGTACTTCGCCGCGTCCGTCACGGCGGCATCGTAGGCGTCCCGCGTCTTGCAGATGTGCACGCCCACGCTGCTGCCTTCGCGGCTGGGCTTCACCACCACTGGAAACGGGAAGGGCAGGCTGTCCGCCGCCGCCAGCGCCGACGCGGCGTCCCGGAAGGAACGGTACGCGGGCGTGGGGATGCCGTGGGCCACGTAGACCTGCTTGGCGTACACCTTGTCCATGCCCAGCGCGGAGGCCAGCACGCCGCTGCCGGTATAAGGAATGAAGAGCGACTCCAGCAGTCCCTGGAGACAGCCGTCCTCGCCATAACGCCCGTGGACGGCCAGCCACGCCACGTCCACCTTCTCCGCCGCCAGACGCGCGGGCAAATCCCGGCCCACGTCAATCTCCACCACGTCGTAGCCCAGCCCGCGCAGCGCCCCGGAGACGGCCTCACCGGTGCGCAGGGACACGTCGCGCTCCGCGGACATTCCGCCCAACAGCACACCGACACGCTTCTGCTTGAGCTCGTCCTTCGTGAAGGCACCGCGGTTCGGAGTCACAGGAAGTCTCCCAGGCGCTTGACTTCGGGTTTCATGTCAACGCCGGACTGCTCGAGCACCCGCTGCCGCATGAGGGTGACGAGTCCCAGCACGTCGCGGGCGGAGGCACCGCCCAGGTTCACAATCCAGTTGGCGTGCAGGGTGGACACCTGCGCGCGCCCCAGCGAGTACCCTTTCAGGCCCGCCAGTTCAATGAGCCGTCCGGCATGGTCGCCCGGCGGGTTGGTGAAGACGCTGCCGAAGTTGGGCTGACTGAGCGGCTGTGTCCGTTTCCGGTAACCCAGGTCCGCGTCCATGACGGCCTTGGAGGCCACCACGTCCCCCTTGCGCAGCGCGAAACGCACCCGGGTGACGACGCCGCCCGGCGGCAATTCGGAGTGACGGTAGGAATACGGCACCTGCGCCTTCGTCAGCCACCCCACCCCGTCCGCCGTGGCCACTTCCACCGCCTCGATGACGCGGAAGGCCTCGCCGTTCTTGGTGCCGGCGTTCATCGACACCGCGCCGCCCAGCGTGCCGGGGATGCCGGCCAGGAACTCCGCGCCTACCAACGCGTGGGCCCGCATGACGTTGATGAGGCGGACGATGGCCGCCCCCGCGCCCAGGGTGAGCCGCCCTTCCTCGGGGCCCACGTCGGCCACCTCCGGAAAGAGGTCTCCTGGCAGCTTCAGCGTCAGGCCGGGCACCCCGCCGTCCCCCACCAGCGTGTTGGCGCCGCCGCCCAGAATCGAAACGGGGACACCCTCTTCGCGCGCCAGCTTCAGCAGCGCCACCAGGGCCTCTGGCGAGCGCGGGCGCACCAGGGCTTCCGCGGCGCCGCCGGCCCGGACGCTGGTGAGAGGCGCCAGCGGTTCGCCCGCCTTCACCTCGCAGCCGCCCAGCGACTCCACGCGCGCCGCCAGCGCCGTCTTCACGCCCGCTTCCACCATGGCGCTAGTCCTTCGACAGGGGGGTGGTACGCAGCAGCTCGAGCAACTCCGGCCCCACGTGGGTGATGTCACCCGCGCCCAGCGTCAGCACCAGGTCCCCCTCGCGCAGACGCGGCAGCAGCGCCGCCGGCAGGTCGGTGCGCTTCTCCACGAACGTGACGTCGCGGTGGCCGTGGGCGCGGACGGCGTCCGCCAGCGCGTCGCCCGTGGCGCCATGGATGCGCTCCTCGCCCGCCGCGTAGACGCTGGTGACGAAGAGCACGTCCGAATCATTGAAGGAGGTGGTGAACTCCTTCATCAGGTCATGCGTGCGCGTGTAGCGGTGCGGCTGGAAGGCCACCACCACCCGGCGTCCGAAGGCCCGCCGCGCGCCGGCCAGCGTGGCCAGCACTTCCGTGGGGTGGTGCCCGTAGTCGTCCACCACGGTGATGCCCTGGGCTTCGCCGCGCACGGTGAAGCGCCGCTGCACGCCGCCGAACTCGGCCAGCGACTCGCGGACCGTCTCCAGCGGGATGTCCATCTCCTCCGCCACGGCGATGACGGCCAGCGCGTTGAAGGCGTTGTGCGCGCCCACCATCCGCACGCGGAACTCGCCCAGCGACTCCTCCCGGCGGTAGGCGTGGAAGCGCGTGGTGAAGCCGTCCAGTTGGATGTTCTCCAGCCGGTAGTCCGCCATGTGCGAGCTGCCGTAGGTGACGAAGCGCTTCTCGATGCGCGGCAGCAGCGCCTGGACGTTGGGATTGTCCAGGCACAGCACGTTGAGGCCGTAGAACGGCACCCGGTTGCAGAACTCCACGAAGGCGGACTGGAGCGTGTCCAGGTCGCCGTAGTGGTCCATGTGCTCCGGGTCGATGTTGGTGACGATGGCAATGGACGGATGCAGGTGGAGGAAGCTGCCGTCGCTCTCGTCGGCCTCCACCACCATCAGCTCGCTCTTGCCCAGCTTGGCGTTGGAGTCGAGCACGTTCACCTTGCCGCCCACCACCGCCGTCGGGTCCAGCCCCGCCGCGCTCAGCACGGTGGCCACCATGGACGTCGTCGTCGTCTTCCCGTGGCTGCCGGCCACGGCGACCGCGTACTTCAGGCGCATCAACTCCGCGAGCATCTCCGCGCGGGGGATGACGGGAATCTTCCGCTGCCGGGCGGCGACCACCTCCGGGTTGTCCTTGCGCACCGCGGAGGAAATCACCACCACGTCCGCCTGAATCAGGTTCTGCGCGCGGTGGCCTTCGAAGAAGGTCGCGCCCATGCGCACCAGACGCCGGGTGATGTCGCTCTCGCGCAAGTCGGAGCCGGACACCCGGTAGCCCAGGTTCAGCAGCACCTCGGCGATGCCGCTCATGCCGATACCACCGAGCCCCACGAAGTGGACCTGCGCCGCATGGCGCGTCTTGAAGAGGCTGGGGGGCTTGTTACGTGTCACGAATGGCTCCTGGGGGCCTTCTTCTCGGCTTCGATGGGAGTGCGCTCGCGGCCGTTGGGGCCCCACGTCTGGACCATCAGGTCCACGCACACGTCCGCCAGTTCCTTGGCGGCCTCGGGACGGCCCAACAGGCCCGCCTTCTTCTCCATGCTCTTGAGGCGCTCGGGGTGGCTCTTCAGCTCGCGAATCGTCTGCGCCAGCTTTTCCCCGGTGAGCTCCGACTCACGGAACATCAGCGCCGCGCCAGCATCCACCAACGCCCGCGCGTTGACGGCCTGGTGGTCGTCCGTGGCGTGGGGGAAGGGAATCAGGATGCTGGCCTTCTTACAGACGGTCAGCTCCGCGAGGGTCGTCGCGCCGGCGCGACAGACGACCAAGTCCGCGCGGGCATAGGCGCTGGACATGTCGTCGATGAACTCCACCACCTCCGCCTGGAAGCCCTTGTCCGCGTAGCCCTTGCGCACCGACTCCAGGTCGTTCTTCCCCGTCTGGTGGACGAAGTGCAGGCTGTCCTTCAGGTCGCCCAGCGAGTCCAGCGCTTCCGTCATCCGCTGGTTGATGCCCCGCGCGCCCAGGCTGCCGCCGAAGACGAGCACGGAGAAGCGCTCGTGCGCGACGTGGCTGCGCAGGTAGTTGTCCATCAGCTTGCGGCGGATGGGGTTGCCGATGAGCTGGACCTTCTTCTCCGGGAAGAAGGCGCGCGCCTCCTCGAAGGCGATGAACACCACGCGCACGATGCGGCCCAGCACCTTGTTGGTGAAGCCGGGCAGCGCGTTCTGCTCCTGGATGGCGGTGGGGATGCCCATCAGCCACGCGGCCAGCACCACCGGCCCGCTGGCGTAGCCACCCACGCCCACCACCACGTCCGGCTTCTGCCGGGCGAGGATGCGAAAGGACTCGATGAAGGCCAGCGGCAGGGCGAAGAGCGCCTTGAGCAGGGACACGAAACCCTTGCCCTTGAGGCCCTGCACCTTCACCAGCTCCAGCGGATAACCTTCCTTCGGCACCACGCGCGACTCGATGCCGCGCTCGGTGCCCACGAAGACGACCTCGTTGCGGTGATGCCGTGTCACCACCTCTTCCGCCAGGGCGATGCCCGGAAAGAGATGTCCGCCCGTGCCCCCACCCGCGATGAGCACCTTCATCATGCCGCCACCTCCCGCATGTCGGTTCCCACCCGGCTGGGCCTCGCGACCCCCTGGGTGTTCGCGCTCAACGACAACAGCACTCCAGCCGCGCCCATCAACACCACCAGCGACGAACCTCCGTACGACACGAAGGGCAGCGTCAGCCCCTTCGTCGGCAGCAACCCCATGGCCACGCACATGTTGACCGCGGCCTGGAACGCGATGATGGAGCTGATGCCCAGCCCCAGGTACGTTCCGAACGTCTCCCCTGCCGCCAGGCTGGCCCGGACGCCGCGCCACAGCACGACGCCGTACAGCACCACCAGCAGGCCCACGCCAATGAGGCCCGTCTCCTCGGCGATGATGGAGAAGATGAAGTCAGTGTGGGCTTCCGGCAGGAAGAAGAGCTTCTGCCGCCCGTCCCCCAGGCCCAGGCCGACCACGCCGCCCGAACCGATGGACATCAGCGACTCGGCCACCTGGTAGCCCACGTCATGCCGGTGCGCCCAGGGGTCCATGAAGGCCAGGATGCGCTTCATGCGGTACGGACTGGAGGCAATGGCCACGTAGGCCAGGGGCAACGCCAGCAGCACCATGCCGACCAGGTAGCTCAGCTTCGCGCCGGCCGCGAACAGCAGCACGAAGAGCATGAACACCAGCAGCACGCTGCTGCCGAAGTCGGGCTGCATCATACAAAGCAACACCAGGATGCCGCACAGCGCGAGGTGCGGAACGAAGCCTACGGAGAACTTCGCCACCTTCTCCCGCTTCTTCGCCAGCGAGTAGGACAGGTAGACGACCCAGGCGAACTTCGCCACCTCCGCCGGCTGCAGGCCAAAGCCCGGCAGGCGAATCCACCGCCGCGCGCCACCCGCCGTGCTGCCGATGCCGGGGATGTTCACCAGCACCAACAGGACGATGGCCGCCAGCAGCAGCGGATAGGCCCAGCGCGCCAGCCGGCGCCAGCCGATCTTCATGGCCACGGCCATGGCGACCAGCCCCAGGCCCGCGGCGACGAGCTGACGCTTGAGGAAGTAGAGGCTGTCGCCCAGCTTGTCCTGCGCGAGCACCGCGCTGGCCGAGTACACCATCACCAGCCCGAAGCTCACGAGCCCGAGCACCGCGCAAAGCAGCACCGGGTCGAAGCGCACGAGGGCGGAGGACGGAGGAGAAGGGTTCTTCATGCCGTCACAGCGCCTCCACCAGGCGCTTGAACGAATCGCCCCGGTCCTCGAAGTTCTTGAACTGATCGAAGGACGCGCACGCGGGCGACAGCAGCACCTTGTCACCCCGCTCCGCCAACTCCCGCGCCCGCGCCACCGCATGGGCCAGGGTGCCGCACGCGTGGACCTCCGCCGCGCCGGCATAGGCCCGGGCCAGCGTGTCCGCGTCGTCGCCGATGGTGAGCACGCCCTTCACCTTGCCCTGCCCCGCCTCCACCATGGGCGCGTAGGACGCGCCCTTGCCCTTGCCGCCGGCAATCAGCCACACGCCGCTGGAAAACGCGCGCAGCGCCACCAGCACCGAATCCACGTTGGTGGCCTTCGAGTCATTCACCCACTCGACGCCATCCAGCACGCGCACGCTCTCCAGCCGGTGCGGCAGGCCCGGGTAGCCGTCCAGCCCCGCCTGCACCTCGCCGGAAGTGACGCCGCCCAGGCGCGCCAGCAGCGCCGCCGCCATCGCGTTCTGCGCGTTGTGGGCGCCGCGCAGCGCGCGGTTCGTCAACGTGTAGTGCTCGCCCAGGAAGGCCAGCCGGAAGCCGCCCGGCTCCGCCACCGCCAGGCCCGCCAGCGCCGGGGCGTCCGCCACCGGCTTGCCCGTGAGGCTGAAGCCGTAGACCGGCGCCTTCGCGGCGCGCGCCAGGCCCAGCACGTCCGCGTCGTCCGCGTTGACCACCGCGAAGTCGCCGGCCTGCTGCTGCTGGAAGATGCGCGCCTTCGCCTCGCCGTACGCCGCGTGGCTGGGATAGCGGTCGATGTGGTCCGGCGTCAGGTTGAGGATGGCCGCGCCCCGGGGGCGCAGCGTGCGGATGCCCTCCAACTGGTAGCTGGACAGCTCCACCACCAGCGCGTCCCAGTCGTCCGGGGACATGGCCGCCTCGCTGAAGGGCCGGCCCAGGTTTCCACCCACGAAGGTGCGCTTGCCGCCGCTGGCGAAGAGCGTTCCGGTGAGCGCCGTGGTGGTGCTCTTGCCGTTGGTGCCGGTGATGCCGAACAGCGGCACGCCGGACAGCAGGCGGCCCGCCAGCTCGACCTCGCCCCACACGGCCACGCCCGCCGCGCGCGCGGCCTGGATTTCCGGCAGCGCCAGCGGCACGCCCGGGCTCACCACCACCAGGTCCTGCGACGCGAGCAGCCCCGGCGGCGTGGGCCCGGACACCAGCGTGGCGCCCAGCGCCTTCACCTCGTGGGCCACCGCGCCCAGCGCGTCCTCGCCACGTGCGTCCAGCGCCGTGACGTCCGCGCCCTGCTGACGCAGCAGGCGCAGCGCAGCCACGCCGCTCTTCGCGAGCCCGAACACCAGCACCTTCTGACCGGACAGCGCCAACGTCATGGCCGTGCCACCTCCGGCTTCAGCGGAGCTTCAGGGACAGGAGCGCCACGCCA
The DNA here is from genome assembly GCF_006547365.1 of Myxococcus sp. AB056. Classification (NCBI taxonomy): domain Bacteria; kingdom Pseudomonadati; phylum Myxococcota; class Myxococcia; order Myxococcales; family Myxococcaceae; genus Myxococcus; species Myxococcus sp. AB056. The sequence goes on from NZ_VHLB01000029.1 coordinate 36,917, forward strand.
CCACAGAGGATGGAGACGATCCAGAAACGGACGATGATCTTCGGCTCGGCCATCCCTTTGAGCTCGAAGTGATGGTGCACCGGCGCCATCTTGAAGACGCGCTTGCCCGTCATCTTGAAGGACGTGACCTGAATCATCACGCTCAGGATTTCGGCGAAAAAGATGCCGTGGATGATGGCGGACACCACCTCGTTCTTGGACAGCATCGCCAGCCCGCCCAGCGCGCCGCCCAGGGCCAGCGAGCCGATGTCGCCCATGAAGACGGAGGCCGGGTAGGTGTTGAACCACAGGAACGAGATGCCCGCGCCGACGATGGCCGCGCAGAACACCGCCAGCTCCGCGCCGCCCGGCACCTGGAGGACGCCCAGGTACTGGTACAGCGGCGTGGCCACCAGCTTCGACACGCCGCCCACCACCTCCGAGTCCGCGATGCTCAGCGTGGTGCCCGCCACGTAGCAGAGCACCGCGAAGGTGATGGCGGACACGATGGTGGGAACGATGGCCAGACCGTCCAGGCCGTCCGTGAGGTTCACCGCGTTGGACGTGCCCACGACGACAATCCACGCGAAGAAGACGTAGAACCAGCCCAGGTCCGGGTTGAACCAGCGCGTGGGGATGAAGGGCAGCGTCAGCTTGGTGTTGATGAGCAGCGTGGGGCCGAAGGAACCGTCCGGCAGCGTCCACGTCGTCAGCAAGCCGAACACGGCGACGAGGAAGAAGAAGGTCTGCAGCGCCATCTTCTTGCGCCCGGCCAGGCCCTTGGAGTTGCGCTTGGACAGCTTGAGCCAGTCATCCAGGAAGCCGATGAAGCCGTAGCCCAGCGTCAGCAGCAGCATCACCCAGACGGCGCGGCTCTTCAGGTCCGCGAACAGCAGCGTGCCCGCCGCGATGCACAGCAGGATGAGCGCGCCGCCCATGGTGGGCGTGCCCTTCTTCTTCTGGTGCGAGTCCGGCGTGTCCTCGCGCACGTTGCTCTGCCCGTGCTGCTTCAGCCGCAGCCGGGCGATGAGCTTGGGCCCGATGAGCATGCCCAGGAGGAGCGCGAAGACGCCCGCGGCGATGATGCGGAAGGTGGGGTAGCGCAGGAAGTTGAGTACGCGCCCCGCCTCGGAGTTCTGGATGACCTCGTAGAGGAGGTACAGCACTAGTGGTTTCCTCCGGGGGCGGCCGTGCCCGTCAGGGCGGCCACCACCCGTTCCAGCCGCATGCCGCGGCTGCCCTTCACCAGCACCACGTCACCTTCGCGAAGCCGCGGCGCCAACCACGCCATCAGCGGCTCCACGTCGGTGAAGTGGGCGGCGGATTCACCCATGGAAGCGGCCTCCCACCCCTTCAAGGAGCGGGGACCGAAAAATGCCGCCAGCGCCGCGTGCGAGGGAATCTGGCCGCCCAGGCGCGCGTGCTCCTCGAGCTCGCCCGGCCCCAGCTCCAGCATGTCCCCCAGCACCACCACGGCCCGGCCACTCGCGGGCACCAGCGTGCCCAGCGTCTCCAGCGCGGCGTCCATGGAGGCCGGGTTGGCGTTGTAGCAGTCGTCGATGACCGTCACGCCGTGCTGCCCGTCCACCACGTTGAGGCGCCGCGAGTACGGCCGCGCCGACTCCAGGCCGCGCACGCACTCCTCCGGCGTGTAGCCCAGCGCCAGCGCCACCGCGAAGGCCGCCGTCGCGTTCTGCGCGTTGTGTGGCCCCACGAAGTGCAGCCGCACCGGCCACTCGCGGCCCAGGTGCCGCACCGTGGCCACCATGCCCTCGCGGCCCAGCGTCTTCACGTCCGCCAGCCGCACGTCCGCGTGCTCCGCCCGGCCGAACGTCAGCCGCTGCGCTCCGCTGCGCTCCGCCTGCGCGGGGATGAGCGCGTCGTCCACGTTCACCACGATGGTGGTGCCGTGGCCCATCTCCTGGAACAGCTCGCCCTCCGCCGCCGCCACGCCCTCGATGCTGCCCAGCCCTTCCAGGTGCTCGGGCTGGACCACCGTGATGACGCCCGCGTCCGGCTGGACGACGCGCGCCAGCCGCTCGATTTCCCCCGGCTGGTTCATCCCCACTTCGATGACCGCCGCGACGTGGCGCGGCTCCAGCCGGAAGAGCGTCAGCGGGACGCCAATCTCGTTGTTGAGGTTGCCCTCGGTCTTCAGCGCCGGCCCGCGCGTGGCCAGGATGGCGCCCACCATCTCCTTGGTGGTCGTCTTCCCGTTGGAGCCACCCACCGCGCACACCGGAATCCGGAAGCGCTGACGGTGGTGCCGTCCCAGCGCGCCCAGGGCCCGCAGGGTGTCATCCACTTCATAGAGCGTCAGCCCGTCGGGCAGCGCGGGCAACGGGCGCCCGCGTGCCACCACCGCGCCAGCCGCCCCGCCCTTCGCCGCGGCGTCCACGAAAGCGTGGGCGTCGAAGCGCTCACCCACCAGGGCCACGAAGAGGCACCCGGGGGTGAGTGCCCGCGTGTCGGTACAGACGGTAGCGTAGGCGGCCGGGGCCGGGCCGCCACGCCGGGTCGCCCCGGTCGCCTGCACCACCTCTTCGTCGCTGAAGGAAGCTGCCATGGTGTGAGAGATGGGCGGGTCGACGGGGCTTGGGAGGCTCGGGCTCAGCCAGCGATGCGGTTGGCCAGCGCCTTCGCGGCCACCTGCCGGTCGTCGAACACGAGCTTCTCCTCGCCGACCTGCTGGTACGTCTCGTGGCCCTTGCCCGCGATGAGGACGACGTCGTCCGCGGACGCCAGGCTGATGGCCTGCTCGATGGCCGCGCGGCGGTCCGCGTCGACCAGGTAGCCCTTCTCACCGCTCTTCGCCTTGCCGGCGGAGATGCGGCGCAGGCCGCTCTTCTCGATGCCCGCGGTCACCTGGGAGATGATCTCCTCCGGGTCCTCGGTGCGGGGGTTGTCGCTGGTGATGACGGCCAGGTCGGCGCCCTCACCCGCCACCGCGCCCATCAGCGGACGCTTGCCCTTGTCGCGGTCCCCGCCGCAGCCGAACACCGCGATGACGCGGCCCTTGGCCAGCGAGCGCGCCGCCTCGATGGAGCGCTTGAGCGCGTCATCCGTGTGCGCGTAGTCCACCAGCACTGCGGGGGCGCCAGACGGACCGTAGTTCTCCACGCGCTCCATGCGGCCGGCCACCGGCATCATCCGCTCGATGCCTTCCTGCACGTCGCGCCGCGCGAAGCCCGCGCCCAGGCCAATACCCACCGCCAGGAGGATGTTCTCCAGGTTGTGGGGCCCCAGGAGCTTGCTCTTGAGCGGGATGTCACCGGCGGGCGTCTTCAGCACGCCCTTGATGCCCTGGAGCGAGAAGCTCACGTCGGCCGCGGAAATCTCCCCGGAGCCCTGACGGCTGAACTTCCACGCCATGCGCTTCTGGCCGCGCTGCTCGTTGTAGATGCGGCTGGCGTAGGTGTCGTCGCCGTTCACCACCGCCACGCCCGTGGCGGACAGGTTCTCCGCGAAGAGCTTCCGCTTGGACTGGAAGTAGTCCTCCATGTCCTTGTGGTAGTCGAGGTGGTCGCGGCTCAGGTTGGAGAAGCCCGCGGCCTTGAAGGTCAGCCCGTGCACGCGATCCTGCGCGAGCGCATGGCTGGACACCTCCATGATGACCGTCTCCACGCCCGCCTCCACCATCTCCCGGAGGATGCGGTGCAGCTCCAGCGGATCCGGCGTGGTGTTGGCGCACTCCACCGTGCGGCCAGCGAACTTGTAGCCCAGCGTCCCGATGACACCGGTGGACGCGTACGCCGCGGTGCTCATGGCCTCCAGCAGGTAGCTGGTGGTCGTCTTCCCGTTCGTACCGGTGATGCCCAGCAACGTCAGCTGGTCCGCCGGGCGGCCGTAGAAGTTGGCCGCGATGAGCGCCAGCGCCTTTCGAGCGCTGCTCACCTTGAAGAAGGGCACCTGAGAGGACGGCACCGGCTTCTCCGACACCACCGCCACGGCGCCACGGGACACGGCCTCACCGATGAACTGGGCCCCATCCTCCTTTGTGCCAGGAATGGCGACGAACAGGTCTCCCGGCTTCACGCGCCGCGAGTCCTGCGTCACACCGGTGACGTCAACCGCGGAACGGCCGCCCGAGGTCTGCTCGGCACCACATCCTGCGAGGACATCCGTCAGCTTCATCTCTTCCCCTTCACACGCATTGCAAGAGCGGGGCCTGGAGCGGACGCGGCCTTATTGCCGCGCGGCGAGCTCCAGCGTCACCCGGGCCCCCTTCTCCACCAGTGAACCGGCGGCGGGGGTTTGAGATACCACGCGTCCACTGCCCAATACCTGTGGCTCCAGCGCCGCGGCGAGCAGCTTCACCACGGCCTCACGTCCTACTTCTCCCTGAAGGTCCGGCACACGTACCGTGCCGGGTTCAGGGGTCTCCGTCACCGCGTCCGCCAGTGCCGTCCGGGCGGCACCGGAGGCATTCGCCCCCGGCTTCGCCGCGGCAGGCGCGGGGGACTCGGCGGCCACGGCCACCTCGGGTGCCACCGTCCGGGACGGGGGCACGGCCAGGTGAGCCATGGCGGCGGTCGCAATCTCCTTGAAAGCAGGGGCAGCCACGGTCCCCCCGTATACGTCCGTCTTGGGTTCGTCCACTACGACAAGAATCACTGCTCGCGGAGACTCGGCCGGTACCACCCCGACAAAGGAGGCGATCCGCTTGTCCGAATACCCCCGCGCCACCGGGTCTGCCTTCTGTGCGGTGCCCGTCTTTCCGGCCACCCGGTAGTCCTCCATGGCGGCCTTGAGGGCCGTTCCTCCCTTGGCCACCACGCTTTCGAGCATGCCCACGACCTGCCGGGCAACCTTCGCGGAGACCGCCCTGCGCAGCTCCGTGGGACGGTTTTCCAGCAGAACGACACCGTCCGGGTCCACCACCTTCGACACCAGATAGGGCCGCATCAGCACCCCATCGTTGGCCAGCGCACCATAGGCGGCCGCAATCTGCACCGCCGTGGCCGTCATCCCCTGTCCAAAGGACTGGGTGGCCAGGGAGACTTCCGCTTTCGGGAACGGCAGGACGCCGCGCCCTTCGCCCGGCAGGGACAGGCCGGTGCGCTCGGCGAAGCCGAAGGCCCGGTAGCCCTTCACGAAATTCTCCCGTCCCATGGCCTGGGCAATCTTCGCCATGCAGATGTTGGAGGACTTCTGGAGGATGCCCTGCGGGGTGAGCCAGCCGTAGGAATGGGTGTCGTTGATGGTGTGGCGGCCGACCCGCCAGGCGCCATTCTCACAGAAGAAGAGGCTGTCGGCGGTGATGGCCTTCTCTTCCATCGCCGCGGCCACCACGAAGGCCTTCAGCGTGGAGCCCGGCTCGAAGGTGTCCAGGGCGGCGCGGTTGCGCATGCCCGAGCGCGAGCTGGACTCCGGCGTGTTGGGGTTGAAGCGCGGGTGGTTGGCGACGGCGAGCAGCTCGCCCGTGCGCGGATCCAACACCACCGCCATGCCGGCCACGGCCTTGGCGTCCTCCACCGCGCGGCTGAGCGCCTTCTCCGCGACGTACTGGAGGTGGCGGTCCAACGTGAGGGTGACGGCGGCGCCCTGGCGCTGGAGCGGATCCAACGCGCCCTGCACCAGCAGCTTGCGGCCCTTGGCGTCACGGAAGCCGGAGGTGGAGGAGTTCTGTCCGGACAGCTCGTCCTGGAAGGCCAGCTCCAGGCCCTCCAGGCCGCGGCCGTCCATGCCCACTGTGCCCACCACGTGGGCGCCCAGCTCGCGCTGGGGGTAGAAACGCTTCGGCTCCTTGGAGAAGCCCACGCCCGGCAGCGCCAGCGCCTTCACCGCGGCGACCTCGGCGGGCTTGGCCTGGCGCTTCACCCAGGCGAAGCGCCTGGCCCGAGCCAGGCGCGCGCCCAGCTCGTCTGAGTCCATCTTCAGCGCCTTGGCCAGCGCCCGGGACGCGGCCTTCACGTCGGGCAGCATGGAGGGGTCCACCCAGATGGAGTCCACCTCCACGCTCTGGGCCAGCGGCGTGCCGCGCCGGTCGAAGATGTCGCCGCGGCGGGCCGGAATCTCGATGTGCCGGACGTACTGGTCCTGCGCCATGCCGCGCAGCTTCTCCTGCTCGAAGACCTGGAGCTGCACCGCACGACCAAAGGCGACGCCGAGCAGCATCAGGAACAGCCCGAACAGCAGCCGTACCCGCAGCTTCAGCCACTTCGCGTTGGGCTCGGGAGCCCGCGCCGCCTTGAAGTCTCTCACCGACCCGCTCCGGCGCGGCCCGCCACGCGGACGGTGGGCTGCGTGGCGTCCGGGGACTCCGCGCGCGCCCCGCTGCCACGCGCCGGCTTGTCCGCCGACAGCGACACCACGGCGCCGCCGCGCGGCATGGCCATGTTCAGCTGCTCGCGCGCCACGCGCTCCAGCCGGCCCGGCGCCTTGAGCGTGGCCAGCTCCAGCTTCAGCCGGTCATTCTCGCGCGTGAGGATGCGGCTCTCCGCCTCCTCGCGCGACAGGCGGTAGCCCATGTCCACCACCAGCACCCGGCTGGAGACGTGCAGGATGCCCACCGCCGCGAAGAGGGCGAAGAGGCACACGGCCGGCAACAGGTGCAGCAGCACGCCGCCCACCGTCACGGAAGAACGCAACGCCGACACCCGGGAGTGCACCTTGCTCATCGGAGTTTCTCCACCACGCGCAGATGCGCGCTGCGTGAACGGGGATTGGCCTCGACCTCCGCCTCGGAGGCGGCCACGGCCTTCTTCGTCACCAGGGCGAAATCCCCCACCCCGCTGCATACGCACACGGGCAGGCCCGGCGGACAGGTGCAGCGCCCCGCGAGCGCGCGGAACGCCTCCTTCACCTTCCGGTCCTCCAGGGAGTGGAATGCGATGACGGCGGCGCGGCCCCCCACCTTGAGGAGCCCGGGGATGGCGGCCAGCAGCGCGTCCAGCGCCTCCAGCTCGCCGTTGACGGCCATGCGCAGCGCCTGGAAGGTCCGGGTGGCCACGTGGATGCGGTTGGGCCACGCCTTGCGCGGCACCGACCGCTTCACGACCTCCGCGGCCTCCAGCGTGCGCGTGGGCAGGGCCTTCTTCAGCTCGCGGGCAATGGGCCGCGCGAAGGGCTCTTCGCCGTAGTCCTTGAGGATGCGGACCAGCTCGCGCTCATCCGTGGTGGCGATCAGCTCCGCCGCCGTCAGGCCGTCCGGCCCCATGCGCATGTCCAGCGGGCCGTCCTTGGAGAAGGAGAAGCCGCGCTCGGCCACGTCCAGCTGCGGAGACGACACGCCCAGGTCCACCAGCACGCCATCCACGGGCAGCAGGTCCGCGGCGACGCGGGGCAGCTCGGCGAAGTTGCCGGCGCGGCCCTGGAAGCGCGGGTTCGCGCCCAGGCGCGCGGTGGCCGCGGCGAGCGCCACCGGATCCCGGTCCACGCCGACCACCGTGGCGCCCGAGGCCAGCAGCGCCTCCGAGTGGCCACCGCCACCCAGCGTCCCGTCAATGATGACCCGCCCATCCGCCGGCTGGAGCAGCGCCACTGCTTCCCGCAGGAGGACGGTCTGGTGCTGGAAGTCCGAAGCCGTCACGGGCCGTCAGACGAAGGGTGCCCGCGCCAGCGCGAAGGCGGCTCGGGCATCGTTCATGTGCGGGTAGATTTCGAAACAGTCGTGCGCGCCGGCCGCGCGGAAGATGGCGGCCAGGTACGGCGACAGTCCGGACAGCTTCACGTCCCCGCCGGCGCGGCGGAAGGCATCCGTGCGCGCCATCAGCGGCTTGACGCCGCGGTAGTTCAGGTGCCCCACGTCCCCGAAGTCCAGCACCACCTGACGCGTGCCGCGTTGCAGCTTGCGGCCCAGGTCGTCGCACAGCTCGAGCAGGTCCTGCTCGCTCAGCTCGCCCTCCAGCATGAGCGTCTCGACACGGCCGGCGGCAATCGCCGCGCCCGCCAACCCTGGCCGAACCTCCAGAACCTGGTTCATACGCTTGCCACCCTCCCGGTACTTCGGGGTCCTGTCGACTTTCCCGTCACGCTTGCCGCAGCTCGGCGAGCACCTTCATCACGTCCGCGGAGGTCGCTTCCTGGCGCGCCTCTTCCTGCGCCTTCGCCCACCCCTCGCGGCTCCACAACTCGATGACCTTCACCATCCCCGCCCACACCACGTCCTTCTCCAGCCCCGCATAGGAGCGGAGCGTCGGAGGGATGAGCAGGCGCCCCAGCTTGTCCAGCGGGCACTCCTGCGCGCTGGCCACGTACAAGCGCATCAGCGTCTTCACCCCAGGCTCCATCGGGTTGCGCTTGGCCAACGACAGCTCCAGCGCTTCCCACTCCCGCACCGGGTAGGCGTGGAGGCATCGGTCGAGCGCCGTCGTGAGGATGAGCCTCTCGTCGTAGGCGCCCACCAGCGTGTCCCGGAGCTTCGCCGGGAGGCTCGTCCGCCCCTTCGCGTCGATCTGGTGCTCATAGACGCCTCGGAACACTCGGGACGATCCACCTTTTCAGCCCGCTGAGGGATGAACCTCCACTCCTTCCCACTCCTTGCCACTTCCGGGCGGCATACATACGCGCCCCACCTGGGGGGGTCAAGAAACCGCAACAGGTTGAAACAGCGGTTTGTCCGCGCCGGACGTCCGGAAAGGTCGTCACACCTGGAAGGTCCAGTGGTTGGCGCCGTACGACGCCCTACCTATTGCGCTGGGGTAAACTTGAGTTCCCCCCTGACCCAGGCGCAAAGTGTCAGTCGCGTGAACACGAACGTTCGGCTGAAGGTGGCCTACAAGACGCCGCAGTCCCTGGTGGGGGAGTACACGCGCAGTGTCGGACTGGGGGGCGTCACCCTGGAGACGCGCCGCAGCCTGCCGCTGGGGACCCGCTTCACCTTCGAACTCCATGCGGGCGGTGTGCCTCGGCCCGTGGAAGTGCTGGGGGAAGTGGTCCAGGTCGTCCCACACGAGGAGTCCCAGCGCTTCCTCCTCACCGTCCGCTATGGGGTCGGAGAAGACCGCAGCGCGTTGGACGCCATCCTCCAGCGCATCTACTCCGCCGATGAACACTCCGGCCTGCGCCGCTTCCCACGGCTGCCCCTGTACCTGCGCGCCGTCGAGGCGGCCCCCCTGTCCCCGGGCTTCGTCGTCCGGGACATCTCCCGGGGCGGCGTGGGACTGGAGGTGCAGGCCCCTTCCCTGCCGCGCCAGGTGAAGGTGGGCACGCCCTTCCTGCTGGAGATGGACTTCCGGGAGGGGCCCATGATGCTGCACGGCGAGGTGGTGTGGACCTCCACGGTGCCCCGGAAGAACTCGGGGACGGTGGCGCCGGGCTTCGGCGCCACCTTCGGCCGGCTCCGGCCGGACATGCAGCAGCGGCTGGAGGGGCTGTTGTCCCTGGCCACGCTGCCACCCGTCCCCTGGAAGGCCCGGGTGAGCTTCGGCATGGAGGCCGTCGCGCGGATGCCGTGACGGCCCGGAGGCTTCCGCAGGCTACACCGCGCCCAGGGGGTAGCCGCCCGCGGACTCCAGGGCAGCCACCACCGTCTCCCGCAGCGCCGCCGGGTCATACGGCGTGAAGACGTCCAGCGTGCCCAGGCGCTCGAGCTCCTGGTCGAGCGCGCCCCCCTTCAACGTGGCGCACAGCGCGCGGCGCGTCCTGTCGTAGGCGCGGGGGATGGCGTCCAGCGCGTAGAGCTGCGTCATCGCCACCCGCACCGGGTCCAACGCGCCGGACGTGGCGGCCTGGCGCGTGCGCGTCACCATGGAGTCCAGGGCGAAGGCGTCCATCACCACGTCCGACAGGGCCGCGAGCACCTCCTGGTGTTGCTCCAGTTCCGGGCCGAACGTCTCCGCCGCCACGCGCAGGCCGTGGAGCGCCAGGTGCTTGGCGGCCTCGGCGGCGACCTCCTGCGGGGCCAGGGCATCCTGCACGCGCGCGCGGGGCCGCTCGCCCCGGGACAGCTCCTCCGCCACGTTGCCGGCCATGGCGAACAGCGGCAGGTCGCCCTTCACCGCGCGCTTGAGGAGCATGCCGGTGATGAGCATGCGGTTGATTTCGTTGGTGCCCTCGAAGATGCGGTTGATGCGCGCATCGCGGTACGAGCGCTCCACCGGGTACTCCTCGATGTAGCCCGCGCCGCCGTGGAGCTGGACGGCGTCATCCACGAGGTGGCCGAAGGACTCCGAGCCGTGCACCTTCATGATGGAGGACTCGATGGCGTACTCCTCTACCGCCTCCAGGAGGCGCGCCTCGTAGTCCGGGGCGTCCGTGTCCCCCTGCCCCAGGCGCGCGTCCACGAGCCCGGCGGTGCGGTACGTCATGCTCTCCACCGCGTAGACGAGCGCGGCCATGCGGGCCAGCTTCTCGCGTGACAGCGGGAACTGGACGATGGGCGCGTTGAACTGCTTGCGCTCCTGCGTGAAGCGCAGCGCGTTCTGGAGCTGGAGCTTCATGCCCCCCAGCACGCCCGCGCCCAGCTTGAGGCGGCCGTAGTTGAGGATGTTGAAGGCAATCTTGTGGCCCTTGCCCACCTCGCCCAGCTGGTTCTCCACCGGGACGCGCGCGTCCTCGAAGTAGAGCGGGCACGTGGAGGAGCCGCGGATGCCCATCTTGTGCTCCTCCGGCCCCACGGTGAGGCCGGGCGTGTCCTTCTCCACGATGAAGCCGGTGAACTTGTCCCCGTCCACCTTGGCGAAGACGACGAACACGTCCGCGAAGGCCGCGTTGGTGATGTAGAGCTTGGAGCCGTTGAGAATCCAGTGCTTGCCGTCGGGGGACCGGACTGCCTTCGTCTTCGCGCCCAGCGCGTCACTGCCGCTGCCCTGCTCCGTGAGCGCGTAGGCCGCCACCCACTCCCCCGTGGCCAGCTTCGGCAGGTACTTCGCCTTCTGCGCGGCGTTGCCGAACCAGACGATGGGCAACGTCCCGATGCCGGTGTGCGCGCCGAACGTCACCGACCAGGAGCCGTTGAGGCTCATGGCCTCCGCCAGCAGCAGCGACGTCGTCTTATCCAGACCGGTGCCGCCGTAGGCCTCGGGGATGTCCACGCTCAGCAGGCCCAGCTCGCCGGCCTGTCGCAGCAACTGGCGCAGGAGCGCGTTGTCCTTGGCCTCGATTCGCTCGGACAGGGGGAGCACCTGCTCGCGGGAGAACTGGAGCGCCGTCTTGAAGAAGAGGCGCTGCTCCTCCGTGAAGGTCTCCGGGGTGAGGATGCGGGCCGAGCCCACCTCCTCGAAGAGGAACGCGCCCCCGGGAGCAAGCCCCTGCTGCGAAGTGGCCTTGGATGCGACATCCATGAGTATCCCTCCAGCGGGCGAGCGCACCCCGCCCTGGGGCCTGAATCTAATCCTCCGGCTGGAAGTCGCCCGCGAAGACCCGGCGAGTCCTCGCCAGTCCACTGCCCTGCTTCGCTTCAGATGAAGTCCGCTGTCTGGCAGGCAGCGCCTTCCCGCAAGCGAAGGGGCGAGCGGTGCCCTTCAAGGCAGCCGAAGCAGGTGAGCCTGGACACCGCGCACGCCAGGCTACGGACCGCCGCCCTCGGTGTCGGCCTTGGCCCGAGCCCGCTTGCCCCGCGCCACCTCGGTGGCGAGCGCCTCCAGGCGCGGTGTCCAGAACACGCGGAACTGCTCCAGCCACGCGTCGACCTGCTGCAACGGCGCCGGGTCGACGCGATAGAGGCGGCGGGTCCCTTCGGCGCGAACCTCCGCGAAGCCGCTGTCGCGCAGCACCTTCAGGTGTTGGCTGACCGCGGGCTGACTGATGCCGAACTCCGCCTGGATGGACTCGGTCACCTCGCCAGAGGGGCGTTCCCCCTCGGCCAGGAGCTCGAGGATCCGTCTGCGCACCGGCTCACCCAGGACGTCGAAGGCATGCATCGTGGCTATCAGGTCCCCGGATGCCGCACGTCGGGCGGCGGCGCTCCAGTATAGAAGGCCGTCGTCCGCGCCGCGCGTGCCTTCGCCGCCGCGGCGTCCTCTCCCCGCGTCACATCCGCCTGGCCCCAGCCCTCGCTGCTGGCCGTGATGAACGCCTTGCCTTCAGCCGAGGTCGTCCAGGATTCCACCGCCGCGCTGTCGACAGCGGCGCCGCCGGACTCCAGGTGCATGCCCAGGCCCATCAGCCCCAGCTCCCAGCCGACGCCAGTCGCCCCAGGGCCGTAGTCGTCCCAAAAGGGGCTCACATGGGCCATGTGCTCCAGCCGCAGCCGGGTGCCACCACCAGGCGCGTTGGCCAGGATGACCTCCAACCAGCTCACCGTCCCTCCGAACTCCCACGTCAACCCCAGGTGCCGCGGAGCCTCGCAACGGGTGACCGTGCCGCTGGCATTGCCCTTGAGCTCGTAACGCCCACCCAGCTTCAGGTCGCCGGACACCGGAAGGAACCAGCGGGGGATGCGCTCGGGGTTGGTCAGCGCGTCCCAGAGGTCCTCCACCGTCGTGTCGTAATCGCGCGTGGCGACGACGACGCGTGCGGGCTTGCCCTCATGCTCACGGCTCTCCACCTCCCGCACGACGGCCCCCAGATACCGCTTCACATCCATCATGTCGCCTCCATAAATAAGCGTGGGCTTATATAAATGGCGACTTATCGAAGATGTCAACGCTCAAGGCGATGACACGAGAGCGCGGCCACGGTGGACTCCACACAGCGGGTTCACCCTCCGTCCGGGGCCTTGTGCGGCGTGGGGTAGACGAAGCACAGGGTGTCGAACAGCGGCTCACCCGGCGCGGTGAAATTTCCACCGAGCGCCCGCGCCGCCTGCGCCACCTCCGTGCCGAACGAGGGCACGAGGCAGATGTCCTCGGACGTCTTGAAGCGCCCCTTGAGCAGGCCCAGGCCCCGACGGAGCGTGACGATGTCCTGCCGCCCCGCCCGCACCGGCACCGAGGGACCATTCGGATCCGGCCCCGGCAACTTGCCCACGCTGGTGGTCAGCTCGAAACCGTCCGCGCGCATGATGATGCGCAGCTTGCCCGGCGCGACCTCCTCCAGCCACGCGCGGAAGCCCGCTTCGTCCCGCAGCACCACGGGATAGGCCACGGGCCCATCCGGGTGCGCCAGCCACACGGACTCCGCCGAGTCCCGCAGCACGGTGAACAGCTCCGACGTCTGCACCAGGAACGTGTCCGCGTCCGGAACCACCAACACCGTGTGCCCTTTCACGCGCTGCGCCAGCCGCGCGGCGTCATCCGGGCGCGCTGGCTCGAAGGTCTCCTCGCCCACGCGCACGCGCTCCCCCGCCAGCGCCACCCGGAGCGCGGAGGCCGGAAGCGGCTCACCGTGGATGGGGCCCGCCACCTCCACTTCGGATGGCGGCGCGGGTCGCGGTGCGTCCGGAGCCGCTTCGCCCGGCACGGCGAGTGAGGGCAAGGGCTCGGGCTTCAATGACTTGAGCGGCTCGGCCTGCTTCTCCTCCCGACAGCCGGTGCCCACCACGACGAGCAGCACCAGGGCGAGCGCCTGGGTGGCCGCATACATGCCCCGCACCGTCCTCACGTGGCGCTCCCCCCAAGTGGCCGCCATCCAACGTCGCTGGTGATGACGCATCGATACATGGCTCGCCGAGCGGGCATCCTTCGGCGCCCGGCCCTGCTCCCCGGCACCCACAACACCTCGGGCACCGCCATGACGGTGGATGTCACGAAACATAGGAAGAGGCGCACCCACCACCGAATCACAGTCAACGGATTTTTCCCGTCATGGCGTTTTGCCTACCCCATGATACATTCAGGTGGCCCTGCCAAGACAGCACGGGCCCCCTTGGCGCAGCGGCCACCTGCACCCGAAGGAGCCGGAACGAACGTGCAGCAGCTTTCCGAAGGGCTTCATTTCGGTAAATACAAGCTGCTCGAGCGCATCGCGACGGGCGGGATGGCGGAGATCTACCGCGCTCGGATGACAGCGGCGGCGGGTGTCACCAAGCCTGTGGTCATCAAGAAAATCCTCCCGGGCTATGCGGGCAACAGCGCCTTCCTGTCGATGTTCGTCAACGAGGCCCGCATCGCCGCGGGGCTGAGCCACGGCAACATCGCCCAGGTCTTCGACTTCGGCGAGGTGGACGGCGAGTACTTCATCGCCATGGAGTGGGTGGACGGCCGCACCCTGTCGAGCGTCATGCGGCGCGCGCGGGAGAAGGGCATGTACACCCTGCCCCAGCCGCTGGCGCTGCTCATCGCCGTGGAGATGCTGGAAGGGCTGGGCTACGCGCACACGCGGCTGGATGAACGCGGCCGACCGCTCCACATCGTCCACCGCGACGTCAGCCCGCAGAACGTGCTGCTCAGCTACGAAGGCCAGGTGAAGCTGGTCGACTTCGGCATCGCGCGGGCGCGGCTGGCCGGCAGCGCCGAGCCGGTGGAGCACGACCTCAAGGGCAAGTACACCTACTTCGCGCCGGAGCAGGTCCGCGGGCGCGAGCCCGACGCGCGCTCGGACATCTTCGCCGCGGGCATCGTCATCTACGAGATGCTGTGCGGCCGCCTCCCCTTCGAAGGGAAGATGCCGGACGTGCTGCGCAAGCTCGCCCTGGGCGACTTCCCGCGGCCCCGCGACCTCAACCCAGGCATCCCCACCGCGCTGGAGCGCATCCTCCTCACCGCGCTGGCCGTGGAGCGCGAGCAGCGCTACGCCACCGCGGAGGCCTTCGCCGAGGCCCTCACACGCCACCTCCACACGGCCGCGCCCGACGTGTCCTCCAGCGCGCGCGCCCACTTCATGGGCTACCTCTTCGAGGCGGAGCTGGTGGGCGAAGGCCGCCCCGTGCTGCTGCCTCGCGAGTTCCTGGCGCAGATGGCCCGGTGGACCCAGTCCCCCTTGGAGCGCCGCGCCCTCCGGGAGATGGCGCCGCCCGTCCGCGAGCCGCTGGGTGATGAAGAGGAGGAGCGGACCCCCATCGCCGAGTTCGAGCTGCCCCCCGCCCAGGCCTCCGCGCCCGTCGAAGCGCGGATGGAGCGCACCACGCTGCCGCTCCCCGCGCTGCCCGGCCCCGGAGCGCCGCCCGAGCCCGGTGTCCCGCCCCTGGACGCCGCGGCATCGCGGACGATGGGCATGCCCCGGGCCGTCACCCTGGGCGCGCCCATCATCGTGGCGCTGACAGCCACGCTGGCCCTGCTGGTGTCGAACAGCACGGGCACCTTCTCCGTGGAGCTGAGTTCCTCCCCTCCAGGCGCCGCCATCCGGGTGAACGGCCAGCAACAGACCGCGCGCACCCCCGCCCTGCTCACGCAGCTCCCCGCGGACGCGGAGCACCTGCTGGAGGTCCAGGTCCCGGGCATGGTGGCGTGGAGTCAGACGGTGCGCGCCGAGCGCGGCACCACCCTGGCCGTCCATGCCCGCCTGCTCCCCAAGCGGATTCAAGGCCCCGCCCAGCAGCCACACCGCGCCCCGCCTCCCCATGAGGTGCGGATGCCCGCCGGGCAGATGGCCCTGTCCAGCGTGGTGCACGCCTTCCGCGTGCCCTACCTCTCCACCGCGCAGATGCGGCTGGACCCGTCGCGCACCTACAGCGTCCGGGTGGAGGGTTGGGCCTCGCTGGGACATGCCAGCATGGTGGAGCATGCCGGGTACTTCCTGGAGGGAGACGCGCGTCTGGCGGCACGCGAGTCCTTCGGCGTGCTGGACGGCGAGGAGCGACTGGTGCGCCACGCCTCGCGCCTCCACGTCTTCCTGCTGGACGCGAACCGCACGGACAACCACGGCACGCTGATGGTCCGCGTGCGCGAATGGGACAACGACGGCGCCGTCACCACCCTGCGGGTGGACGCCCGGACACACGCGGTGAAGCTGTCGCGCGTCGACCGCTTCTTGCTGCGCGGGCTGGAGCCGGGCACGCACTACGACGTCGTGTTGCGGGACACCGCTGAGTCCGCGCGCACACGGGGCTTCGACGGGGGGCCGGTGGGCCGGGTGCTGGGCCTGTACGGCGCCGGCGAGGGCCCGGAGACCGCGTCCGGCCTGCTGACGCTGCTGGAGGTGGGCCGTCCCCTGCGCCTGCGGGGCGCCACCTGGTTGCAGCTCGCGTTCCCCGACGACCACCTGGCCGACAACACCGGCAGCCTGGTGCTGGAGGTATCGCCCGTGGCGGCGCCCGGCACCTCGCCCGCCCCCTCACCAGGGCCTCCCGCTCCCACCCGGTAACGGGCCGCTACAGCGGTGCAGCGACCTGTTGCTGAAAAGTTGATCACCGGAGGCTGCCCCCTACCCTGGGCGCCACGGAGGACTCACCATGAAGAAGCTGGTGGCGGTGGCCGTGTTCGGCCTGATGGGAACCCTGGGGATGGCCGCGCGCGTGGACGCCCGGCCGGGAGTGGACGGGATGGAGCCAACGGATGCACAGGTCGAGGCGGCGCTGGACGCGCGGCAGAAGCTGGTGCTGGGCAACCTCCTCAGGGTTCAGCAAACGGACGCACGTACGGCGGCAATCCACCGGTAAACTCGTGGCGTCCGACGTGGCTCGGTGCTAAGCCCGGGCCTGTTCCGACGTTCAGCCCACCAACCTCACCCGTGAGGGGGACATGCCTGAAGGGTCCGCGTCACTCCAGCTCGCGGTTGGCGACCGGGTCGTCTATCCGAACCAGGGGGTCTGCCGCGTCTCCGCCATCGATATGAAGGAAGTGGCGGGACAGAAGCTCACCTTCGTCACGATGCGCCGCGAAGAAGATGGCGCCGTCGTGATGGTCCCCGAGGGCAAGGTGCTCGCCATCGGCGTGCGCAAGGTCGCATCCGCCGAGGACGTGGAGGCCATCTTCACCTTCCTCCGCTCGGACAGCGACAAGGCCGACCTCGACTGGAAGCAACGAGCCCGCACCAACCTGGACCGGATGACCCAAGGCGGCATCATGGGCCTGGCCGAGGTGGTGAAGGGGCTCCAGGTTCTCAGTGAGCTGCGCCCGTTGCCGACCAAGGAGCGCGAGCTCTACGACAATGCCCGGCACCTGCTGGTGACGGAGGTCGCCGCCGCGCTGGGCACCGCCGAGGTCAACGCCGAGGACGCCATCGACATCGTCCTCTTCCCGCCCGGCCGCGAGCGCCCCAAGCGCACCGCCGCCGAGTTCCAGCGCGAGGAAGGCGACCTGGACCTGGACAGCGATCTGCTGGGCCTGGACAGCGACCTGGACCTGCCGTCCGACGAGGAGCCCTCCGAGCCGTCCGAGGAGGAGTCCAGCGAGGAAGGCGAGTCCGAGGAGGCCGCGGCCTCCGAGGAGAGCGCGCCCAAGAAGCGCGGCCGTCCGCCCAAGCCCAAGCCGGAGGCCACGGCCGAGGGCGCCGAGCCCCCTGCTCCGAAGAAGCGCGGCCGTCCGCCCAAGCCGAAGCCGGAAGCCACGGCCGAGGGCGCCGAGCCCCCTGCTCCGAAGAAGCGCGGCCGTCCGCCCAAGCCCAAGCCGCCCGAGGCGGAAGGCGCCGCGCCCGCCGCGCCGAAGAAGCGCGGCCGTCCGCCCAAGGTCAAGCCGCCCGAGGGTGAGAGCTGACAGCCCCATGGACCGACGGGCCCCTGCACATGGGGCCCTTCCGCCGAGGTGACGCCCCGTGATTCGCGTCGTGACGCTGGACCCCTTCGACGACAAGCAGCTCGCGAAGTTCAACCGCACGCTCTACACGGCGTTCGGCGTGGGCAGTGAGCACTCCGACAGCTTGGAGGTGCCCGCGGGCATGTCCGAGCCGCTGGATGCGGAGAAGCTGATTGATGAGGTGAAAGGCATCCGTTCCTACAAGGACGACAAGGTGCTGCTCCTCACCACGCGCAAGCTGAAGGACCGCGAGCTTCCCAGCGGCGTGGCGCCCACGGCGGGCTTCGCGCGCCAGGGGAAGGACCGCGCCGTCCTCACCATCGCGCCGCACAAGGATTTGGAGAGCGCCTTCAAGGCCGTCTCCCGCCACGCGCTCCACCAGCTGGGGCACCTCTGGGAGCTGCACCACTGCCTGGACCCGCGCTGCTCGATGTACCCGCCCTGGACGCCGTCCTTCGCCCAGGGTGAAGCCATCTTCTGCACCTTCTGCCGCGAAAAGAGCGAGCAGAAGATTCGCCTTGCGAAGTCCTAGCATCACGCGCGCGCTGCCCCTCGTGGAGTTGGGGGGGCTGCTCCTGGTCGCGTTCCTGTGCCTGCTCTTCCACCTGCGCCTGCCCGGCCGCCTCCCGTCGGAGGCGGACTACCGCGCGGTGGCGGAGCGCCTCCAGGCGGAAGCCCAGCCCGGCGACGCGGTGCTGCTCTTCCCCTGGTGGACGGAGCGCGCCCGCATCTTCGTCCCCTCCACGCTGCCGGTGTACGGCTACCTGGGCTCGGACCAGGATGACTTGTCCGCGCACCCACGGGTCTGGGTGCTGGGCCAGCCGGAGCTGCCCCGCTCGGAC
Source organism: Myxococcus sp. AB056 (assembly GCF_006547365.1). Lineage (NCBI taxonomy): Bacteria > Pseudomonadati > Myxococcota > Myxococcia > Myxococcales > Myxococcaceae > Myxococcus > Myxococcus sp. AB056. Next base: position 55,173 of record NZ_VHLB01000029.1, read on the forward strand.
GAGGCGGGCTTCCTCGAAACCTTCCTGCGTGGCCGCCGCGCGATGGGCGCCACGTCGAGGCATGGCACCCTGACGCTGGCGCTCTATGAGAACGGCCGGCACCGGCCCCGGCGCTTCACCGCCACGGAGGCCTATGCGCGCGCCCGCGTGTACCTGGAGCAGCCGGATGGCACGCGCCGCGACTGTCCCTTCGACGGCAAGGTGCACCGCTGCCCCGGGCCCTCGCACCTGTACGTGGCGCCGGAGTGGCACGAAATCCTCTACGAGCCGCGGCGCTGCCTGTGGATGCACGCGCCGGGCGGCAAGCAGCGGCTGGTGGCGGAGCTGGACGGCATCCCCGGTGGCCTGGGCCTGCGCCTGGAGGGCGGCATCATCTTCGAGCACGCCTTCCCCAAGGACTCACGCTTCTCCACCACGCACCTGGGCGTGGATGACGCGGCGAGCGGCGCGCGGCTGCTGTCGCTGGCGATACCGCCGGGCTTGGAGGGCGTGCAGAAGGCGGAGGCCCGGCTCCCCGAGGGCGCGCCACACACGGTGAAGGTCTGGGTGCAGGCGGATAACGCGGACCGGCGGCAGGTGTGCCTGGACGTGCTGGCCGTGGAGCCCGAAGTGGGAGTGCGGGGATGATGCAAGGACGCGCCCCCACGCGCGACGAGAAGTCCCTGGCCTGGGCCCTCTGGGTGCTGGCCTTCGCGGCGCTGTGGCTGACGGAGTCCGCGGTGGGCTACACGCGCGACGAAAGCGTCTACTTCATCGCGGCGGAGGGCTACTCGAGCTGGTTCCGACAGCTCTTTCAGTCACCGGCCCGGGCGCTGACGGACGCGGCCATCGTGCGCGCGTGGGACTACAACCACGAGCACCCGGTGCTGATGAAGACGCTGTTCGGCCTGAGCCACCTGCTCTTCCACACGGAGCTGGGATGGGTGCGTTCGGCGACGGCGTTCCGCATCCCCGCCTTCGCCATGGCGGCGCTGATTCCCGCGCTGTCCTTCCTGCTGGGCAGCGCCATGTACGGCCGCCTCGCGGGGCTGTTCGCCGCCTTCGCCTTCATGCTGGTGCCGCGGCAGTACTTCAACGCGGAGATGGCGTGCTTCGACGTCCCCGTGGCCGCCATGTGGCTGCTCGTCGTGTACTGCTTCTGGCGCGCCATGGAGGACGTGCGCTGGGGCCTGTGGTGCGGCGTGGCCTTTGGCCTGACGCTGGCCACCAAGCACAACGCGCTGTTCCTCCCCTTCGTGCTCACGCCCTTCGCGCTGTGGCGCGCCTACAGCGCCAGCGAGGGTCAGCCGGAGGCCCGCGCCTGGCTGGGCCGCTTCGTGGGCGTGTTCACGGCGGTGGCCGTGTTCTACGGCCTGCTGGTGCTGTCGCTGGGCGGCGGTGAGGGCTTCCAGCGGAAGTTCCTGCTGCTCAGTCCGCACACGCTGCTGTTCGCCGGGCTCGCGGTGGGCGGCGCCTGGGTGCTCAAGGGCGTGGACAAGGTGAACGCGCAGGTGACGCGCGCGCTGGTGCCCATTGCCGCCATGGCGGTGCTGGGGCCCGTCATCTTCTACCTGCACTGGCCCTACCTGTGGCACCAGCCGGTGGACCGCACCGCGTGGTACCTGGCCTTCCACGCCAAGCACAACCACTACGCCTGGTTCTATCTGAACCAGCTGCTGCGCGAGCCGCCCTTCCCGCTCGCCTACGTCGTCGTGAAGACGGCGCTGACGGTGCCCACCAGCCTCTTCGTTCCCATGGTGACGGGCCTGGCGGCGCTGGTGGCGCGCATGGTGCTGGGGGCCTTCACGCGGACGCGCGCGTGGGTGGAGCGCCCGGTGACGATGACGGAGGCGCTGGTGTGCGTGAACGCGGTGGCGTCCATCCTCATCATCAGCCACCCGCAGGTGCCGCACTTCGGCGGGGTGAAGCACTGGTTCCCGTCCATGGTGTTCCTGGGCATCCTCGCGGGCGCCGCGGTGGCCCGGGGCTGCACGGCGCTGTGGGAGCGGCTGAAGATGAAGTGGCCCTCATTGCCGCAGGCCGTGGTGGCCGTGCCGGTGTTCGCCGTGCTGCTGGCCCCCGCGCTGGTGTACTCGGTGCGCGTGTTCCCCTACGGGACGGCGGCGTACTCGGAGCTGGCGGGAGGACTGCCGGGCGCGGCCACGCTGGGCATGCAGCGCCAGTTCTGGTCCAGCCACGTCACCGGCGTGCTGCCGTGGATCAACGCGAACGCGAAGCAGGGCGCACGCCTGTTCCTGCACGAGGTGCACGGCGGCTCGTTCCGCGACTACCAGCGCAACGGCATGCTGCGGAAGGACCTGCGCGCGGTGGGCAGCCCGGCGGACGCGGACATCGTCGCGTACCAGTACCACCAGGAGTTCCGCGAGCACGAGTTCCTCACGTGGCAGGCCTTCGGCACGCGCACGCCGGTGACGGGCCTCTACCTGGATGAGACGCCCCAGGTGGTCGTCTACGTCCGGCCGGAGACGCGGTAGCCCCTCGAGGCCACCGCGTCCGCCGGGACGCGGGGATCAGGTGTCGCCGCCGCTGCTCCCCGCCTTCTTGCGGAAGTTCATCAAGTGGGCGGCCCCGCGCAGGAGTTCCGCGTCACTGAGCGGCGCCACCTGTTCCTTCAGTTGCTTGTACTCGCTCTGGGTGACCTTGGGCCGGTCCCCGTCGATGCGCTGCTGGAAGAAAGGCTGGTCGGGGAAGTCCTTGTGGAAGAAGCGCTGGTCCACGTACTCGGCGCGCTGCGTGCCCGGGCGCATGGCGAACTTCGTGTCCACGATGACGTCCGGGTTGCCGGAGATGGCCTTGTCCGGAGGAATCATGGCCGTGTTCGCGCCATGGGACGCCGAGGCCAGGTTGTTGGGCGACTGCGTCTTCTTGCCCCCCTCGCCGTGGCCCATGCCGTGGAGGATTTCGTAGTCCGTTCGCGGCTCCGCCGTGCCGAGCTTCTGCTGGTACTTCGTGGAGCTCGTCTCCCCGCCCGTCATCTTCCCGAAGACCTGGGTGTGCTCGCCCTTGTCGCGGTCCGGCACCGCGGTCTGCACCTGCTGCGGCCCCAGGCCCCTGGGGTCGAGCGGCCCCGAGGCGAAGATGCCCTTCTTGCTCGCCGCCTGGCTCCCGTAGTGCGCCAGCATGTTCAGGTTGTCATTGGGACCGTCCTTCTCCGTCCGGAGCGCCTCCATGTTGGCCGGACGCGCCGCGTGCGTATCCTGGAGTCCCGCCGCCTGCGACTGCTTGAAGAGGTCCGCATTGGAGGGGCGTGGCCCTCCTGTCGCCGCCGCGCGCTGGGGCCGCGTCCTCACCGGCCCACCGTCAAAGCCATCCGTCGGAGACGGCGTGCGATTCGAGGACGAAGCCGATGGAGACGGCGAGGCCGACGTCTTCGGCGGGGGCTTGGGGTACGGCGAGTAGCGGTTCGAGGAGGAAGTGCTGGGTTTGAGGCTTCGGGAGCCGACTTTCTTCATGGAGAACTCCTTCGGGGGAGGTGAGGAATTGAATCCAAATCCCTGGCGCCGTCGATCCTGTCCCCCAGAAAGGCTACCCAGCGGGCGGCGGCGAAAGGAATGTGTCTATCATTGACCATTTCCCCTCCCAGCTGACAAGCCCGCACAGCCGCTCACTTGCTTTCTCAAATCCTGTCGAATTCCCATCTCAAGATGCGAATCCCACTCCATGCCTTCATCGCAGCAACGCTCGTGGCCTCGGCTTGTGGAGGTGAGGCACCGTCCTCCGCCGACTCCAGTCCATACGAGGCCCTCGCTTCCCGGGAGCAGGCGGCGTTCTCCGGCGTGAATGGCACCTACTGTCTGGTCAGCCCCTACAACTGCAAGCTGCAAGCGTCTGGTGGAAACCGCGTCCCCACCAATGCGCCCGAGGACGACAACTGGGGTCTGGTGACAGGCGTTCCCATCCGGGACGGCCATGGCACGGTGGTAGGCACCAACATGCGGACGAGCGCGGCCTTCAACTATGGCCAGACGCGCACCTTCGCGGGTGAGCTGCATGCCTTCGCGGTGTCGACGTCCAACTCCAGCGCAGGGTGGTTGCCCATCTCCAGCATCCTGGGGAGGACTTCCTTCGAGCAGAAGGTCGGCCACGTCTCCGCGCTGGGCGCGGGCCTGGGCAACCTGGGCTGCTACGCCGTGCGCGACTGGCACGACACCACGCTCGAATTCAAGAAGGTCGTCTACGACAGCACGGCGACGCACGAGCGGGCTGGGGACTACCTGCCGTTGGTGCGCGCCAATGGTCTGCGCTCGGTGAACCTGGTCTTCAACGTGCCGGGCTTCGCGCTGGGCGGGCCCGCGGTGGACCACTTCCCTGCGGGGACGAAGTTCCAGCGCCTGGACGTCCCCACCGAGCACGGTGTGCCGTCCATCGACATTCCTCTATGGGTCCAGGACAGCGCGGGACGCTACCGTCAGCAGTCCGGCACCATGAAATTCCTCTACGGCTACGTCATCGCCGCCACGGGAACGAAGCGCAACGGGTGGATGGCCTATGACGCCCTCCAGGTCAGCTCCGGCTGTCCCTGAGCCCCGCCAGGCGCGCGCCCACGTCGCGCGCGGAGGACATGACGCCGTGCATGCGCGCGCCCGCCCGGTTGCGGTGTGCACTGGCGGTCGTTGCAGCTGGCGCGACCTGTCACAGGACAACCCCTGACCTCCCCTCAGGACGAAGCTCCGAAGTAGGCTGGAGGGTGGCAGGTGAAGGCTCTTCCACACCCCGGGAGGGACACATGAGGCGCTGGACTGGGTTGTTGGCGGTGGCCGCGCTGAGTGGCGCGGCTTGTGACGGGAAGAAGTCGACGGACAGGCCCACGCGGGCCGAGCTGCGGAAGACAGGCGGGGCCACGGTGGAGGTCATCCCCTCCGACGGCCAGCTTCCCTACTGCATGCTGTACACGGTGTCCGAGAAGGGCGTCATCCGGCAGCTCACGCTGACGCGGGAGAACCGCTCCATCCGCTGTGATGCGAACAAGCCCGTGGCGCACACGAGCTTCCGCATCCCCGTGCAGGAGGGGAAGGTCCGCATGTACATCTTCTTCTCCGACGACCGCATCCCCGCGGGCCCGGTGGCACAGCAGCTCTACGAGCTTCGGAGCCAGGAGCGCATCAACGCCATGGACCTGCGCCTGCCCGGCCGCGTGTTCGTGGAAACGTTGGAGTTCACCCCCGAGGAAGGCGGCACGCCCGTGACGGGCACCGTGGTGGGCGCGGGAGGCGACACCGAACCGGAGGGCACGGGTGCCCCGGTGCTGTCGGATGGTGGCACCGAGGGCGGCGGCATGGGCGCCATGGACGAAGCGCCCTGAGCCATGAAGCGGCGCGCCGGGGGAATCCCCTCCCCCGGCGGGCCGCGGCTCAGTAGGCCTCGCGCGCCAGGGCCAGCAGGTCCGCCTGCGACACCTTCCGCGGGTTGCTCAGGTGCGAGGCATCCTGGAAGGCCTTCTCGGCAATCCGCTCCAGGTCCTTCTCCTGGACGCCCGCGTCGCGCAGCCGCGAGGGAATGCCCACCGCCGCGTTGAGCTTGCGCACCCGGTCGATGGCGTTGCCCGCGAGCACCTCTTCGCGCGCCTGCGTTGTGTCCCCCAGCGCCACCGCGACCCGGGCCAGCCGCGCCGTGCAGACCGCGCGGTTGAACTCCATCACCACGGGCAGGACGATGGCGTTCGCCAGGCCGTGGTGCACGTTGGACACGGGCGTGAGCGCGTGGGCCAGCGCGTGGCAGGCCCCCAGGCCCTTCTGGAAGGCCATGGCGCCCTCCATCGCCGCCACCATCATGTCCGTGCGTGCGGCCAGGTCCTTGCCGTCGCGCACCGCCGTCTCCAGCGAGCGGCCCACGCGGTGGATGCCGTCAATGGCCACCGCGTCCGCCAGCGGGTGGAAGCCATTGGCCAGGTAGGCCTCCAGGCAGTGGGTGAAGGCATCCATGCCCGTGGCCGCGGTGACGCCCGGCGGCAGCCCCAGCGTCAGCTCCGGGTCGCAGATGGCGGCGCGCGGCAGCAGGTGCGGACTGAAGATGACCGTCTTGCGGCCCGTGTCCTCCAGCGTCACCACGCCCGAGCGCCCCACCTCCGAGCCGGTGCCCGCGGTGGTGGGAATCGCGATGAGCGGCGGCAGGTCGTCGCGCACGTACTGGTCGCCGCCCTTCGCGTCGTCGTAGCGGCTGAGCGGCGGCTCGTGCGTGGTGAGGAGCTGAATCAGCTTGCCCGCGTCCAGGGCGCTGCCGCCCCCCAGCGCGACGATGCCGTCGCAGGAGTGGCTCCGGTACGCCTCCAGGCCCGCGAAGACGTCGCGCTCGGTGGGGTTGGGCTCCACGCGGTCGAAGACTTCACAGGCCAGCCCCGCCGTCTTGAGCACGTCCGCCACGCGCGCGGCCAGCCCCGCCTTCACCACGCCCGCGTCCGTCACCAGCAGCGGGCGCTGGATGCCCAGACGCTGGGCCTGCGCGGGCAGGCGCAGCAGCGCGCCGGCGCCGAAGACGATGCGCGTGGGCCACGCCATCTCGGTGACGCGCGGCTCGGAGGGAATGTCGAACGGCTTCATGGCGGCTGCCTCATTTGCGCTCATCAGATGAGCTCCAGGTAACGCTCCAACTCCCAGTTGGTGACGGCGCGCTCGTACTGACGCACCTCCCACTCGCGCGTGCGCACGAAGTGGTCCACGAAGCCGTCACCCAGCAACTCCCGCGCGCGCTCGCTGCCCTTCAGCAGCGCCACCGCGTCCTTGAGGTTGCGGGGCAAGGGCGGCGCGTCGCTCTTCGCGTAGGCGTTGGCCTCGCAGGGCGCGGGCGGCTCCACCTCGTTCTCGATGCCCCACAGGCCCGCGGCCAAGCTGACCGCCATGCCGATGTACGCGTTCATGTCCGCGCCCAACTGCCGGTACTCCAGGCGCATCGCCTTGGCGCTCTCACCAATGACGCGGATGGCGGTGGTGCGATTCTCCAGGCCCCACGTCACGGTGGTGGGCGCCCAGGTGTTCTCCACGCTGCGCTTGTAGCTGTTGATGGTGGGCCAGTAGAGCGCGGTGAGCTCCGGCATCAGCGCCACCTGCCCGCCGATGTAGTGGCGCAGCAGCTTGCTCATGCCATGGGGCGCCTTCGCGTCGTGGAAGAGATTCTGCTCCCCGTCCAAATCCCACAGCGATTGGTGGACGTGCCCCGAGCACCCCGGCAGCTTCGCGTCCACCTTCGCCATGAAGCACGCGGTGACGCCGTGGCGGGCGCAAATCTCCTTCACCACCGTCTTGAAGAGCGCGGCCTTGTCCGCCGACTTCTCGATGTCGTCGTAGCGGATGGCCGCCTCGAAGACGCCCGGCCCCGTCTCCGTGTGGAAGCCCTCGATGCCCAGGCCGAAGGCGTTGCACCCGTCGATGAGCGCATGCACCAGCGGCGCGTTGAGCGACGTGCGCAGCCACGAATAGCCGAACATGCCCGGCGTCAGCGGCGTCAGGCCCTGGAAGTCCTTGTCGCGCAGGCTCTGCGGCTGCTCCTTGAAGATGAAGAACTCGTACTCCGCGCCGAAGCGCGGCAGGTACCCCAGCGAGCGCGCGCGGGCGGCCACCTTCTGGAGCAACTGCCGGGGGCTCGCCTCGAAAGGCGTGCCGTCGGGGTTTTCGAAGTCGAGCAGGAACGCCGCGGTGTCCGGCTCCCAGGGAATGACGCGGCCGGTGGACAGGTCCACCTTCGCGTGGGCATCCGGGTAACCGGTGTGCCAGCCCGTCACCTGGGTGTTGTCGAGCAGGTCGTCGCTCAAGTCCCAGCCGAAGACGACATCACAGAAGCCCAGGCCGCCCTTGGCGGCGCTGAGGAACTTCTCCAGGGAGATGTACTTGCCGCGCCAGACGCCATCGACGTCCACCGCGCCCACCTTCACCTTCTGGATGCCCTTCTCATCCAGCCAGCGGCGCAGCGTGTCCACGCTCGCCGCGTCCCGCAGCGCCGGGCCTCGCGCCGGAGCACGCGAGGCCTTGCCGCGAACCCGGCGAGCCATGGCAGGGTGGGTCAGGACCTTCGCCTTGGGTCGGGTCGGCATCGATTCAATCCCCTCTCTTGCTGGAAACGCCCGGCACCTGGGGCTCCACCCGCCGCCCGCCCATGCGCAGACTGGGGTCGAGGAATGAGGAGGTGAGCCAACAGGCGCTGGTCATGTGGGTACCTCGAAACACACGGGCGCGTTCCACTGCGACTGGCCAGGAACGGACACGCGGGGCACGACACGGTAGGAATGGGGATGCGATGCGGCAACCTACGGCGGTGAAGAACGTCCTCTTGCTGAAAGCCGGTGACGCGGCCGAGGCCGTGCGCGTCTCCGTCGGCGATTACGACCGGTGGTTTCTGCAAGCCATCGGACTGTCCGGCTACCGCTTCGACATCGTGCTGGCGCACCGGGGCGCCCCCTTGCCCACGCGCGCGGATGGCTACGACGCGGTGATGATGACGGGCTCGCCGCTGTCGGTGACGGCGCTCGAGCCGTGGATGAAGCGCGCCGCGGACTTCATGGTGGAGGCCGGTGAGCGGGGCACGCCCGTGCTGGGCGTGTGCTTCGGCCAGCAACTCCTGGCGCATGCGTATGGCGGCCGCGTCTCGCGCAATCCCCAGGGGCGGGAGACGGGCAGCGTCGAGGTGACGCTCACCGAGGCCGGCAAGCAGGACCCACTCTTCGGCGGCGTGCCGGAGCGCTTCATCGCGCAGGCGACGCACGAGGACATCGTCTCGCACCTCCCTGACGGCGCACAGGTGCTTGCGGGCAACGCGAACACCGCCGCGCAGGCGCTGGCCTTCCGCCCCACCGTGCGCGGCGTGCAGTTCCATCCAGAGGCCGGCGTGGACACCCTTCGCGCCGTCATTGAGGCCCGCTGGGAGGGCCTGGAGCGGGACTCCGTGGCGCGAGGCGCCGCGCCCGGCGAATACGTCCGACAGCTCCTGGCGGGCCTCACGCCCTCTCCCGCGGGCCGCAGAATCCTGCTGAACTTCCTCGAGCGCTTCACCTGACCTGACAGAGGCCCTCCGTGTCCCGTCTTGCCCTGCCGACCCTGCTCCTCGCCCTGCTCACCACCGCGTGCTCGGAAGACCTGTGCACCCAGGCGCCCCGCTGTGACGATTCGGAAGCGCTCAACTGCGAGCCGGAGTGCAAGGTGGGCCCGTGCTCCAGCGGCCCCATCCTCCAGGCATGCACCGAGCGCACGACATGCACCGTCGTCCCCGGCGACCGCAACGACGCACGCTTCTACCGCTCCCGCGCCGTGTGCGCCGTCACCCTGGAGGCCTGCGACCCGGCGACCGCGGCCCCGCCCACCTGCGGGAGCGACCGCTTCGTCACCGGCTGCAGCGCCTACCGCCGCGACATCCGCGTGTCCTGCTCCCAGTCGGCGCTCTACTTCGCGCAGGTGCCCGCCTGCTGCCAGGGCCTGGGCACGGACGACGGCGGCACCGACGCGGGCACGGGCGACGGTGACGCGGGCGTCCCCGACGCGGGCACGGCCGACGCCGGCATTTGAGGTAGAAAAGAAGCCATGGCGTCTCGCTGGGACCACCTCTTCGACCTCAAACCGACTTCCCTGCTGGAGCACCTCCTGGAGGAGGTGGCGAAGCTGCTGCACAAGGACCTGCTGCAGTGGCCGCCGCCCGTCGAGGAGCTGGACCTGGACACCGGTGGCCACTTCGCGCCGCTCTTCACGGAGCCCCGGCCCCGGCCGTCCCGGGCCGTCTACACGGAGGCGTTCCGGCTGGCGCAGTGGGAGCTGGCGCGCGAAACGGACGCCTACGACGACTACATGCGCAACAAGCGCTACCTGGAGCGAGGCCTGGTGCCGAGCGACCGGCTGTCCCTGCTGCTCCTCAGCCGCTGGCTCACCGAGCAGATGCTGGGCCTGGGCGAGGCCACGGAGGGCCGCGTCAAGCGCAAGCACATGCGCGACTGCCTGGAGCGGCTCCAGTCAAAGCTCGGCGCCTTCCCGGTGCCTGGCGCCTGAGCCGCCGCCGGGTGACCCGGTGAAATGTTGAACAGGCATCATCGCCTTCCCCGGACGCGGGCGGGCGACTCACGTGGCGGCCCTTGTCACCGGGAAGGCACTGCCGTAAGCCAGACGGCATGTCGCAGCAGCCTTCGGACACCACCGCCTCCGCCAACCGACGCAAGCGCCTGCTCCTCTTGGGAGTGTTGTGGCTGAGCCTGGCGCTGGTCCTGTTGGCCTTCCGCTCGGTGGTCATGCCCTTCGCCGGCGCCGCGCTCATCGCCTACCTGGTGCAGCCGCTGGTGGGGCGCATCTCCCGGGTGAAGGTGGCCGGCCGGCCGGTGCCGCGCTGGACGGCGCTGCTGCTCATCTACGCCGGCTTCTTCGTGGGCGTGTACCTCTTCATCGTCGCGCTGGTGCCGCAGCTCTACCGCGAGCTGTCCCGCGTCAGCCGTGAGGCGGTGACGTTCGCCAACACGCTCACCCCGGAGCACGTCCAGGAGCTCGCGCAGCGCGCGGAGACGTGGCTCAGCACACGAGGCATTCCGGTGGCGCTCTCCAACCGCGCGCTGGAGGGCGCGGACGCGGGGAGCAGCAACGGCACCTTCGGCTTCGCGCTGGATTTGGAGCAGTTCCTGGGGGACGCGGTGAAGCGCGTGTCCATCCTGGTGCAGGAGAACCTGGGCGACATCGTCAACGTGTCCCGCAGCATCGTCACCAGCGTGGCCGCTGGCGTCTTCATGCTCTTCTTCGTGCTGATGGTGGCCGCGTTCTTCTCCATCGACGCGCACGCCATCCGCCACTACTTCGGCACGCTGATTCCCCCGGAGTACGCCACCGACGCGCGGCAACTGCTGGAGCGCATCGACCGCTCGTTGTCCGGCGTGGTGCGCGGGCAGGTCACCATCTGCATCGTCAACGGCATCCTGACGTTCATGGGACTGCTGCTGTTCGGCGTGAAGTTTGCGTTCCTGCTGGCGACCATCGCCACCTTCTTCAGCCTCATCCCGATTTTCGGCACCATCCTCAGCTCGGTGCCCATCGTCCTCATCGCGCTGGCGGACGGCTTCCAGAAGGGCCTGGCGATTCTCGCGTGGATCATCGGCATCCACGCGGTCGAGGCGTACTTCCTCAACCCCAAAATCATGGGGCAGGCGGCGCACCTGCACCCCGTCATCGTCGCCTTCTCCCTCATCGCCGGAGAGCGGCTCTTCGGGCTGGTGGGCGCCCTCTTCGCGGTGCCGGTGGCGTCCGTCCTGGTGGCGTGCTTCGACTACGCACGGCTCAAGGCCCAGCCCGCGCCCGCGGTGGCCCTGGCCACGCCCGGACCGCTGCCCGCTGAACGTCAGCCGCCCGCCGCCTGAGCCCTACTGGCAGGCGGCGGCGCAGCGCGCTTCACGGCAGGTGGGGATGCAACGCCCGCAGTCGATGGAGCCTTCAGGGCAGCCACTGTTACAGGGGCCACTACACGTCGGGCCTTCGTCCGCGTGCGTGACGGCGGTCCCCAGCCCACAGCACGCGTCGGCCACGCAGTCATCGTCCGTGTAACAGGTCTGGTCGGACAGCACCGGGGGTACGTCCTCCAGCGGCAGGTCTCCCAAACCGTCACACCCCACTCCACCACCGCCCAGCGTCACCCCCAGCACGAGGGTGAGCAGGCGGAAACGTCCGTGTCTGAGCAATGGACACTCCTTGCTCAGACAATCTCTACCGGTTCATCGACCCGAGGAAGTCCGCATTCGACGCGGTGGGCCGCATGTGTTTGAGCACGAACTCCATCGCGTCGATGGGGGTGAACGGGTGGAGCACCTGCCGCAGGGCGGTGATGCGCACCAGGTCGCCCGGGCCGAGCAGCAGCTCCTCCTTGCGCGTACCGGACTTGTTGATGTCCAGCGTCGGGAAGATGCGCTTCTCCATCAGCTTCCGGTCCAGGACGATTTCGGAGTTACCCGTGCCCTTGAACTCCTCGAAGATGACTTCGTCCATGCGGCTGCCGGTGTCGATGAGCGCGGTGCCGATGATGGTCAGCGAGCCACCCTCTTCGATGTTGCGCGCGGCGCCGAAGAAGCGCTTGGGCTTGTGGAGCGCGTTGGCGTCCACGCCGCCGGACAGAATCTTGCCGGACGCGGGCACCACGGTGTTGTAGGCGCGCGCCAGACGGGTGATGGAGTCCAGCAGGATGCAGACGTCGTACTTCTGCTCGACCAGGCGCTTGGCCTTGTCGATGACCATCTCCGCCACCTGCACGTGGCGCGTGGCGGGCTCGTCGAAGGTGGAGGACACCACCTCGCCGCGTACGCTGCGCTCCATGTCCGTCACCTCTTCCGGGCGCTCGTCCACGAGCAGCACGATGAGGTACACGTCCGGGTGGTTGCGGCTGATGGCGTGCGCGATGTTCTGCAGCAGCACCGTCTTGCCGGCCTTCGGCGGCGCCACGATGAGGCAGCGCTGGCCCAGACCGATGGGGCAGAACATGTCGATGATGCGCGTGGTCATCTCCGACGACTCATGCTCCAGCTTGAGCTTGCGCGTCGGATAGAGCGGCGTGAGGTTGTCAAACAGGATGCGCTCGCGCGCCGCGTCTGACATCGGGTCCGCGAAGTTGACCTTGTCCACCTTCTGGAGCGCGAAGAAGCGCTCGCCCTCGCGGGGCTGGCGGATGGGGCCCGTCACCGTGTCGCCGGGGCGCAGGTTGAAGCGGCGCACCTGCGACGGGGACACGTAGATGTCGTCCGGGCTGGGCTGGTAGTCGCTGTCCGCGCTGCGCAGGAAGCCGAAGCCGTCGCTGAGCAGCTCCAGCACGCCCTCCGCGTGGACCTCGAAGCGCTTGTCGGCGATGCCGCCCAACAGCGCGAAGATGAGGTCCTGCTTCTTCAGGCCCTGGTACCCCTCGATGCCCACGTCGTGGGCCATCTTCGAGAGGTCGGTGATCTTCATCCGCTTCAGGTCATTGAGCTTGATGACCTGCATGGGCTCGCCATCCCGGGTGACTTCCGTGATGGCGGGAGTCTCAGGGGACTCCGGAGGAGGCGGCAGGGAGGCGGCCGGCTCTTCGGACTCGCCGGAGATACGAGCTTCCTGGAGGTCGTCGTCCCGCACCGGGCGGGAGATGGGGGTGAGCACCGGACGGGGTGGCTCGGCGGGGGCCTCCTCGACCTCGGCGCCGGGCTCTTCGTCGCGGCGGGCGGCGCTGCGACGGGCGCGCGGGGCGGGCTTCTCGGCCTCGTCCCGCTCCACCGTCTTCGCGGCGCGCTTGCGGCGTGGCTTCTCCGTGTCGGCCTCGACGGCGACATCGGTGTCGGCAGCCTTCTCTCTCGAAGTACGGGCTTTACGCATGTCTGTAACGCTTGGGAGGAATGAAGCGCCCGAGGACTCGGACGGGTGGAATGGCGGGGGGAGACGTCCGCGCGGCCCTCGGAAGCACCTTCCAGGAGGACGGCCCCGCCGGAATCCCAGGAAGGGACTGCGCGGGCGTGAGCCTTGTGGTTGGGAGAAGAGTCGGCGCCGTCGGAATACACCTGCGCCATGAACCGCAAGGGACGTTATTGACCCCCTCCTGGCCTGTCAAGGCATCTTGAGGGCCACGGTTGCGTCGCTTCCAGATGAGCAACACGCGCCCCCGGGGCCCTCATTTCCACCCGGCCGTGCGGGCCTTCCGGAGTCCCCTGCCCCGGACCTGAGGACCCGGCGGGTCGGCGCGCGGGCATCGCCACTGCCAGCGACAACACCCGGCCCTCCGGGTCCGCTTCCCCTCAGGAGGCGGTTCACGCGGAGGCGACGACCGGACCTTGTCAGTCGGGAACCGTAGAGTGGCCGCCTTTCGAGGCACGCGCCGACGCGCCGTGTTTTGGAGTAAGGACCGCGAACCGTGGACGACTTCCAGAAAGCCGCAGCCCGAGCCCGTGAGCTCCACCGTGAGCTGGCGCACCACAACTACCGTTACTACGTCCTCGACTCGCCCGAGGTCAGCGACGCGCAATACGACAAGCTGATGCGCGAGCTGCAGGACCTGGAGGCGAAGCACCCGAGCCTCCAGACGCCGGACTCGCCCACCCAGCGCGTGGGCGGCGCGGCGGCCGAGGAGTTTGGCGAGGTGGTGCACCGGGCACCCATGCTCTCGCTGGCCAACATCTTCGAGGACCAGGGCCTCATTGAGTTCGACGAGCGCATCCGCAAGCTGGTGGGCCTGCCGGGCATCGCCTACGTCTGCGAGCCCAAGCTGGACGGACTCGCCATCGCGTTGCGTTACGAAAAGGGCGCGTTCGTCCAGGGCGCCACCCGGGGCGACGGCACCACCGGCGAGGACGTCACCTCCAACCTGCGCACCATCCGCAGCCTGCCCATGTCGCTGTTCCCCCAGGACGGCGTGAAGGTGCCGGACGTGCTGGAGGTCCGCGGTGAGGTCTTCATCCGCAAGAAGGACTTCCAGAAGCTCAACGAGAAGCGCGAGGAGGAAGGCGAGCCGCTCTTCGCCAACCCGCGCAACGCCGCCGCCGGCAGCCTGCGCCAGTTGGACCCGCGGATGACGGCCGCCCGGCCCCTCTCCGTGTTCCTCTACGAATGCGTCCCGGGCGAAGGCGTGCCCGTCTTCAAGACGCACATCGAGAAGCTGGAGTACCTCAAGACGCTGGGCCTGCCCATCAACCAGTACCGCCGCGCCGAGGGCCTGGAGGGCGTGCGCGAGGCCTATGACGCCTCCCTCAAGGGCCGCCACGAGCTGCCCTTCGAGGTGGACGGCATGGTGGTGAAGGTGGATGACGAGGACCAGCGCAAGCGCCTGGGTCAGGTCTCCAAGAGCCCCCGCTGGGCGGTGGCGTACAAGTTCCCTCCGGAGGAGGAGTCCACGGAGGTGATGGACATCGGCATCCAGGTGGGCCGCACGGGCGCGCTGACGCCGGTGGCGCACCTCAAGCCGGTAAAGGTGGGCGGCGTCACGGTGGCGCGCGCCACGCTGCACAACGAGGACGAGCTGCGCCGCAAGGACGTGCGCAAGGGCGACACCGTCTTCGTGCGCCGCGCCGGTGACGTGATTCCGGAAATCGTCTCCGTGGTGCTGTCCAAGCGCCCCGCGGACTCCGCGCCCTTCGAGTTCCCCAAGCACTGCCCCGTCTGCGATGCGGTGGCGACCAAGGACGAGGACGGCGCCATCATCCGCTGCACGGGCGCCTCCTGCCCCGCGCAGCTGGTGGAGAAGATCCGCCACTTCGCCAGCCGCCTGGCCATGGACATCGAAGGGCTGGGCGACAAGCTGGCCGCGCAGCTGGTGTCCACCGGCAGGGTGAAGGCGTTCGCGGACCTCTACGCGCTCACCAAGCAGGACCTGCTGACGCTGGAGCGCATGGGCGACAAGAGCGCGGACAACCTCATCGCGTCGCTGGAGCGATCCAAGCAGACCACGCAGCGCCGCTTCCTCTATTCCCTGGGCATCCGCCACGTGGGTGACGCCACCGCCAAGGCGCTGGCGGAGGCCTTCCCCCGGTCGGAGATGCTCTTCGCGGCCAGCCTGGAGGACATCTCCCGCGTGAAGGACGTGGGCCCCATCATGGCCCAGGTCATCCACACCTTCTTCCAGGAGCCCCAGAATCAGGAGGCCATCCGCGCGCTCCTGGCGGCGGGGGTCCAGCCCGCGGCGCCCCAGGTCGCCACGGGAGGCCCCTTCGTAGGCAAGTCGGTGGTGCTCACCGGCGCGATGACGGGTATGACGCGGGAGCAGGCCAAGGAAGAGGTCGAGCGCCGGGGCGGCAAGGTCGCCGGAAGTGTCTCGCGCAAGACCGATTTCGTCGTGGCCGGTGAGGATGCGGGCAGCAAGCTGAAGAAGGCCCAGGAACTCGGGGTAAGAATCCTGGACGAGCAGGCGTTCCTGCAGATGTTGCAGACGAACGCCTAGAGGATGGGGCGGTCCATGAGTGGCACGCGGCGAGCCTCGCTGCGCATCGAAGGCAAGGTGCAGGGCGTCTTCTTCCGGGAGAGCGCCCGCGTTGAGGCCACACGCCTGGGCCTGACGGGCTGGGTGCGCAACCGGCCGGACGGGGCCGTGGAAGCCGTCGTGGAAGGGGAGCCCGCCGTGCTCGAGGAATTCATCCGCTGGTGTCATCGCGGTCCGACGCAGGCCCGGGTTTCGGGCGTTCAGCGCACGGACGGCGAGGCCACCGGCGAGTTCAGTCAATTCAACGTGGAGCGCACATCATGACGCCCTACGCGCTGGCCTCCCTCCCGGCCATGCTGGGTATCCGGGCCGGGTCCAAGGTCTCCGTCATCAACCCGCCGCGGGGCTTCGTGCAGAAGCTCAACCCGCTGCCGGATGGGGTGGAGTTCCTCATCACCGCGGTGACGGGCCTGGATGTCATCCTCTTCTTCACCGAGGACCCGCAGGAACTGGTGCAGCGGCTGCCGGCCCTGGCCCGCGCCATGGCCCTCACCGGCGGCATCTGGGTGTGCTGGCCGGGGGGCGAGGGTGCCCGCCGGGACCTCTCCGAGGACTTCGTCCGCCACGCGGCCCTGGACATCGGTCTGGTGGACAACAAAATCTGCATCATCGACGCCACCTGGACAGGCCTCCGGCTGGTGAGGCGGCCCCGAGGGCGACCGGACAAGCCAGGGGAGCGCAAGCGAATCACCGCCCAGGCCTGATGCCCTGCCGGGTAGCCGCCCGGCATCTGCCTGACAGTGGATGGAAGCCGTTTCTCGGCTTTACACACCTGGGGGGCCGTGAAAAACTCCCCGTGTTTCTGGACGGTTGTGTGACGCCCCGCGTTGTCGGGGGTCGACGTCTGGTAGGGATTTTGACGGGTTGCGTTCCCGGCTCCTCCGGGCGCGTCAGCTGCACCGAGGCTCCAGTCGCCCCCCCAAGGTGCCCACGATGGGCATCGACCGGGTGTGGATAGAAGAGCGGGCGGCACGCGCGTCGTGGGGAAGCTCGAACGCGTTGTGAAGACAAGGCCTCGCCCGGCACGGTGCCGGTCGCAATGCGGGGCGCCAATGAACTCGGAGGAGCAGGCGGTGGTCCCCTCGGTCCTCGACAACGAGCCCCCAGCCGCACCCGGCATGCCCGGGCCGGCGTCGCTCGCTGTAGGCCCGCCGGAGGCCGCCTCTCCCTTCGCAGCGCGCTCGGAGGCGCGGCGTCTCGCCGCCGCCCGTCCGGTGAGGTCCGCCCTACCGCGCGCGCCAGCAGGATTCATCCATGAGCAGCATCCTGGTCATCAACGCCGCGGGTCGAGAGACGCGCGTCGCGCTCGTCGAGGGCGGACACATCGCGGAGTTCTACCTCGAGCGTAAGAAGGACAAGGGCGTCGTCGGGAACATCTACAAGGGCCGCGTCGTCCGGGTGCTCCCGGGCATGCAGGCCGCCTTCGTGGACATTGGCCTGGAGAAGGCCGCGTTCCTCTATGTCAGTGACGTCGTCTACGACCCTGACTTCGCGCGCGCGCAGTTCGAGCTGACCGAGGGCGAGCACGAGGATGCGCCCGACGTCCCGGACGAGTCCGAGGCCGAGGCCGCGGAGGCCGCCGCCCGGCACGCGCCCCCCCGTCACGTGGAGCCGGAGCCGGAGGACGCCCATTTCGAGCCTGTCGCGGCGCCCACCGAGTCCCTGCCGCGCGACACCGCCCTGGAGCTGGCCGCCAACGCCCCGACGGTGACGCCGCCGGGCGCGGAGACGCCGGTGGCGCCCGCGGAGGAAGCGCCGGCCGCCGGGTCGGAGACGGTGGTGGCCGCCGAGGCGGCCGTTCAGCCCGTCACACCCGAGCAGATTGTCGCGGTCGAGCCGTCCACGGCAGCGCCCGTGGAGGCCGCGCCTGCTCCGACGGATGGCGAGGCCGAGGCAGTGCCCTCCTCCGAGCCCCAGGTGGCCGAGGCCGCCGTGGAGCCCGCCGCGAACGTGGCGTCGCCCGAGGCGGCGCTGGCCGTTGCCGCGGCGTCCGAGCCCGACGCGGCCGGGGTGGCGACGCCCGCTGAATCGGCCGTGGAAGCGGCCGAGGGCGAGGCCACCGTTCTTCCCGTCGAGCCCCCTCCCCCCGCGGCCACCGCGCTGGGAGACCTCATCCCCTCGCCCGCTGAGGAGGGCGCGCAGGCTGCGAAGCCGTCCGAGGTCTCCGGCGAGCGCCGCACGCCACGCGAGGCCCGTGAGGCGCGTGAGCCCCGGAGCCGGGAGAAGGAGCGCGGCGATAAGGAGAAGGGCCGCCGGCCGCAGGAGGAGAAGCGCCGGAGCGACAAGCACGAGGACAAGGAGAAGGCCAAGCCGCGCCGCACCGACAAGATTGAGGACCTGCTGAAGGTGGGCCAGGAAGTCGTCGTCCAGATTTCCAAGGACCCCATCGGCACCAAGGGCGCGCGGCTCACCTCGCACATCTCCATCCCCGGCCGTCACCTGGTGTTCATGCCCACGGTGGACCACGTGGGCATCAGCCGCCGCATCTCCAACGAGAAGGAGCGCCGGCGTCTGCGTGAAATCGTGGACCGCCTGCGCCCGCCCGGGACGGGCTTCATCGTCCGCACCGTCGCGGAGAACGTGCCGCAGGAGAAGCTCGAGAGCGACATCCGGTTCCTCATCGAGGTGTGGAACCAGGTGGTGCGCAAGAACGAGAAGCGCGGCGGCCCCGGCCTGCTGCACCCCGACCTGGACCTCATCCTGCGCGCCACGCGCGACCTCTTCGCGCACGACGTGGAGAAGCTCGTCGTCGATGACCGCGAGGAGTACGAGCGCATCCTCGGCTTCGTCACCGCACAGGACCCGGCGCTGCGAGACAGGGTGGCCCTGCACGAGGGCGACGACACCGTCTTCGACGCGTACGGCATCGAGCAGGAGCTCCAGCGCGCCACCCAGCGCAAGGTGTGGCTGAAGAGCGGCGGCTACCTCATCATCGACCAGGCCGAGGCGCTCACCGCCATCGACGTCAACTCGGGCCGCTACGTCGGCAAGAAGAGCCTCGAGGAGACCATCACCAAGATCAACGTCGAGGCGGCCAAGGAGATTGTCTACCAGCTCCGGCTGCGCAACATCGGCGGCATCATCATCTGCGACTTCATCGACATGGAGAAGGCGCAGAACCGCGACAAGGTCTTCAAGGCGCTGCAGGAGGCGCTGGGCCGCGACAAGGCCAAGACGAACGTGCTGCGCATCTCCGAGCTGGGCCTCGTGGAGATGACGCGCAAGCGCGTGCGCGAGTCCATTGGCCGCATGCTCCACGAGGACTGCCCGTACTGCGACGGCAACGGCTTCGTGAAGACGGCCACCACCGTGGCCTACGAAATCTTCCGGGAGATTCGCCGCGAAGCGCCGGGCTACAAGGACTCCACGCTGGTCATCAACTGCAACGCGGAAGTGGCGCGCCTGCTCCAGGGCGAGGAGCGCAACGAGCTGCGGCACCTGATGGACCGGTACAACAAGTCCATCCAGGTCAAGGCGCAGCAGAACTACCACCGCGAGCAGTACGACATCTACGGACGCTCGGCCTCGGGACCGGAGCACAAGGTGGCCTCGTCGCCTGGCTCGGGTGATGGCGAGCTGGCCATGCAGCAGCGCAAGCCCGACAGCAATGGCGGAGGCTACGGCCGCCAGGAGCAGGGCCGGCGCGGCGGTGGTGGCGGCGGCGGTGGTGGCAGGGACCGGGGTGGTGAGCGGGGCAACGAACGCTCCGAGCGCGGTGAGCGGGGCGGAGACCGTCGCGAGGGCCGCCGCGACGGCCGGAGTGGCGGAGACCGTCCTCGGGGTGACCGGGGTGGCGAGCGGGGCGACCGTTCCGAGCGTGGAGGGGAGCGCGGCGGCGAACGGGGCGAGCGCTCCGAGCGCGGCGAGCGTCCCGAGCGTGGTGAACGCTCCGAGCGCGGCGAACGTCCCGAGCGCGGCGAGCGTCCCGAGCGCGGCGACCGGCGTGGCGACCGCGGCGAGCGTGGAGAGCGCGGCGGTTCGCAGAACACGTCTGGTGGAGGCGAGAACGGGGGTGGCTCGACGCCGCCTCCGCCTCCAGCCTCAAGTGGTGGGTCGGAGCCTTCGGGCGGCACGACCTGAGTTCTTTCCGCCGGTCAGTCGTCGGCGCCCTGCCCTGCCGGTGGTTTCAAGGCCGGGGCGGGGAGCCGGCGGCGCTGGCGTGGCGGAAGTCGCTGCCAGTGCACACGAAGCCCCGCACCGTGTCGGCCTGTGTACGCTGGCAAGCCACCTCAAGCCGGGGTGGGCTGGCACTGGCGGCCGCGGATTGGCTAGCGTGAGCGTCCATGCCCCAAGGCGGTTCCCGCCTCGCGGGCCGGCCATGTCACACGGATGATGTCCTCACGCTCCGAGCACGTATCGCCCCGTGTGGGGCCACGTTCCCTCCGCCTCCGTCAGGCCCGCCCCTGGCGCGGCCGGGCCTCTTGAGGGAATCGGTGAAACTGACGCCCCTGCCGTGGCTCCGTCACTTCCGCGAGCGAGCCACCCGGCTCTGGGCGCCCCTGCAGCACACGCCCGTGGGGCTGTTCGCGACGGACACCCTCCTGGCCGCGAAGACGGTGGCCCAGGGCTTTCGCGGGGAGAATCTCCGGCTTCGGGCCGCCGCGCTGACCTACGTCAGCATGTTCTCCCTGGTGCCCCTCCTGACGGTGGCGCTCGTACTGCTGACCGCCTTCCACCAGGATGAGTTCAAGGAGAAGCTGCGCTTCGTCGTCAGCGAGGTGCTCAACCCCGGGGTGCGCGGCAAGTCCTCCCAGTTCCTCGACCGGTTCCTGAACCCCACGCACACCGTCGCCATTGGCAGCGTGGGCTTCCTGGCGGTGCTGCTATCCGCCGGCTCGCTGTTGCGGCAGCTCGACGGTGCCGTCAACGAGCTGTGGGGCATCCGGCGGCAGCGGCCGTGGCGCATCCGGCTGCTCATCTACTCGGGCCTCCTGCTCGTGGGCCCCTTCTTCCTCGCGCTGTCCTTCTCCGGGACGGGCAAGGTCCGCGTCTTCCTGCAGAGCCACGCGCCCTACGCCAGCGCCTTCATCCTACTGGGCACCACGCTCGTCACCGTGGCCAGCCTCACCCTGCTCTACTACTGGACGCCCTACGCGCATGTCCGCGTCCGGTCCGCGCTCGCCGGAGGACTGGTGGCCGGCCTGGGGTGGACGTTCGCCAAGCAGGTGTACGCCGCATTCGCGGAGCGCAGCTTCCAGTACAACCCCCTCTACGGCTCGCTCGGCGCGCTCCCGTTGTTCCTGGCGTGGGTCTACGTGAGCTGGCTGTTGGTGCTCTTTGGCGCCCGGCTCTCCTATGCCGTGGAACACACCGCCTTCCGGCACTCCCTCTTCGCTTTTGGAAGCCACCCGCGCGCGCACGAACTGGTCGCCGCCCGTGTCGCCCAGGAGGCCACCCTGGCCTGGGTGGACGGACTGCCGCCTCCCTCGCCGCGCGAGCTGGCGACGCGGCTGCGCGTCCCCGAGTCGCTGGTCCACGAGGTCGTCGACCGCATGGTGGCCGCCGAGCTGCTGGAGCGCCTCCGCAAAGGGGGCCTGCGTCCCGCGAAGGACCCGGCTGCCCTCACGCTGGCGGACACCACGCTCGCCGTGCACGGTGTGATGCTCACCGGCGGCGCGGAGGGATGGAACGGGCCACGGGCGCCCGGATTCGAACAGATGGAGCCCATCTTCCAGGCAGCTGACTGCGCCGGTGTCGACCTGCTACGTCGCACCCGATGGCTGGACCTGGTGGTGCCGCTCCGCCCAGGACTTGCCGAGCCTGCTCCCGCTCCACCACCCAGGGTGGCCGCAGGGGGAAATCCGTAGCGTTTCTGGGTGGTTGGAAGCTCACCCTGCTTGCACGAAGGATGTGTTCTGTTATGTTTTCAGGATTCGACCACGGGCCAGAGCGCCCTGTTTCCAAGGGGTCACCGGGTTTGCGGGAGCGTCCGATGCTCAAGTCCGATCTGATCAACATCCTCGTGGCCAAGAGGGGCGTGACGCAGAAGCAGGCTGAGGCCACCATCGAGACGATTTTCGAGTCGATGAAGGATGCCCTCTGCCGCGGCGAGAACATCGAGATTCGCGGGCTCGGTGCCTTTCACGTGAAGAACTACCAGGGCTACCAGGGCCGCAACCCGAAGACGGGACAGGTCATCCCGGTGAAGCCCAAGCGCGGCCTGCTCTTCCGGACGGGCAAGGAGCTGCGCGACCGCGTGAACCGTCCGGCGCCCCAGCAGGCCCAGACGGAGCTGCCCCCGCTTCCCGAAAGCAAGGGGCCGGGCAACACGGGCACGGGGCTCTAGGCCCACCTCCGTCAGCGCCCTACCGCCACCGGCGACAGCCGGCCGATGGGGCGAATCTGGAGGGCCCCATCCAGTTCGCCATAGGTGAGCACCGCAACGTCCGGGAACGCGCCCTCGCACAGTCTGCGCAGAGGCCGCCGGACATCCGGAGCGGTGAGCAGCACCGCCCGTCCCTCGGTGGCCACCTGCCGCACGCCTTCGAGGATTTCCGCCACCCGCTCCGGGTCTGGCGCCAGCCCTCGCGGGCCCATGCCGCGCAGCACCTCTTCCACCTCCGGGTCCACGAGGTACGCGTACAGCGGCCCGGTGGGCGCGAACTTGTGGCTGAGGTACCGCCGCAGCGCCTGCCGACAGCGCTCCGCGAGCGCGACGGCATCCCCTTCCGTCGTCGGCGACACCAGCGCCTCCAGGATGGCTCGCAAGTCCCGGATGCTGACGCCCTCCTGGAGCAGCTTGCGAAGCACGTCCGTGAGCAGCGGCAGCGGCACCTTCTGCAGCGCCTCCTTCACGAGCACGGGCGCCTGCGCCTCCAGTCCCTCCAGCAGTCCCTGGACGTCCTGCAGCCCCAGCAGGTCCGCGGCGCGGACACGCAGGATGGCGCGCACATGGTCTGAGACGAGCTCTCCCGGACGCCGCAGCGGCACTTGCGCCGTCTCCAGCAGGACCCGAGCCGACTCTGGAATCCGGCTGATGACCTTCCCGCTCGAGGGCTCCGTCGCGGCCTCCGCGCTCACCTGGAGGAACGCCAGTTCGTCCGGAGGTGCCAGCGCGTAGAGCGCCCCCGGCAGCACCTGCCCTCCACCCGCCGGGACTTCGTCCACCAGGACGCGGTACTCGCCCGGGCCCAGGTAGGCGGCCTGCGTGCGCACCCGGATGCCGGGCACCCGAACCCCCAGTTCGAAGAACAGCTCGTCCCGCACGCCGTTCAACGTCTTGTGGACGAAGGCGGCGCCCTCCGCTTCGGCCAGCACCGTCAGGTCAGGCGCCAGGTCCAGCGTGAGCGGGGAGACCCCCACGGGCGACGCGGCACTCTCCGGTGGGGCTCCAGCCGCGCCAGGCGCCACACCTTCCGCGGGCGCGCCTGCTTTCTCTTCGACCTTCGAAACACCCGCGCGGCTCAGCACATGGCCAAGCCCACCCAGGCCTCCCGCCAGCAGAAGGAACGTCACGTGCGGCATTCCCGGCATGAGGGCCAACGCGACGCACAGGCCCGCCACCACCCAGAGTGTCCGCGCCTCTCCGAAGAACTGGGCCCCAATCTCCGCACCCAGCGTGTCCTCTTCCTTCTCCGAGGCGACGCGCGTGACGACGAGGCCCGCGGCCACGGCGATGCACAGCGAGGGAACCTGGGACACCAGCCCGTCACCAATGGCGATGAGCGCGAATGTCGACGCCGCCTCGGCCAGGGGCATGCCTCCCTGCAGCACACCAATGACGGTTCCTCCGAGCAGGTTCACGGCGACGATGACCAGGCCCGCAATCACGTCCCCCTTCACGAACTTCATCGCGCCGTCCATGGCGCCGAACATCTGAGACTCGCGCTCCAGGTCACGCCGCCGGCGCCGGGCTTGCGCCTGGTCGATGGCGCCCGCGCGCAGATCCGCGTCGATGGACATCTGCTTGCCGGGCATCGCGTCCAGCGTGAACCTCGCGGACACCTCCGCCACCCGCTCCGCGCCCTTGGTGACGACCAGCAACTGCACCAGCGTGAGGATGGCGAACACCACCGCGCCCACAACGTAGTCGCCCCGGACGACGAACTCACCGAAGGCCTGGATGACGTCTCCCGCGTGCCCCTCCGCGAGCGCGAGCCGCGTGGAGGACACGTTGAGCGCCAATCGGAACAGCGTGGTGAACAGCAGCAGTGCGGGGAACGAAGTCACCTTCAAGGCGTCCCGGGCACGCAGCGCGGCCACCAGCAGGGCCACCGACGCCGCCAGATTGACGGCGAGCCCCGCATCCAGGAGCCATGCGGGCAAGGGGATGATGAGCGCGCCCAGGACCGCGGCCATGGCAATCGCCAACACCACGTCCGAGGAGTTTCGGGCCTTCAGCAATACCTTCATGAGGGGGTTCATGACGTCTGTCTCCGTGGATGGCCGTCCAACTCCCGCGCATCCATCGCCGTGCGCAGGACGACCGCCGCCGCCTGGTACAGCTCCTCTGGGATGGGCTCGCCCACGTCGTAGTGGATGAGGCTGCGCGCCAGCGGGATGTCCCGCACCACCGGAATGCCCAGTCGGCGGGCCTGCTCTCGCATGGCGAGCGCATCCCCTTCCCGGGCCTTGGCCACGAGATAGGGCGCCTCACATTCGTCGACGTCGTAGCGAAGCGCGACCGCGATGTGCGTGGGGTTGACGACCACGGCGGTCGCCTTTTGCACCCCGCGTGCCGCACCGCCCTGCGAAAGCTGGCGATGCAGGGCCTTCCGCTGCCCCTTGTGCCGGGGGTCGCCCTCGCTCTCCTTGTACTCGCGCTTCATCTCCTCGCGAGTCATCATCAAATCCTTGATGTGGCGCCGCCAGGCCAGCGCGTAGTCCCCCACGCCCAGCACCACCAGCAAACAGGCCAGGCGGCTCGCGAGTCCGGACACGTGCGCGACCACCAGACTCAAGCCCTCCGTACCGCCCAGCCACGCGGTCTTCATCGCATCCGGAGCGGCCTCCTCCACATCGCTCCAGACGAGCGCCCCCACCAGACAGACAATCAGCAGCGTCTTCGCCAGTTCCACCCAGGGGCGCCAGCTGAAGAGCCGCTGCATGCCCGCCACGAGACTGATGCGCTCCAGCTTCGGCTCGACATGCTGGAGGTCGGCTTCCAGGCCCACCGTGGCCACGGACACGAGCAGCGCCGCAGCGAACGCGCCCCCCAGCACCGGGCCACAAAAACGCGCGGCAATCCAGAGTCCTTCCTGCCACGCCCCAAGGGCCTGCTGTCCCAGGAAGAGGTGCTCCGTCCATGCCTGGAGCCGCGCCATGCCCACTGGCGCGGCCTCCGTGAGTCCAAACAATCCACCCGCCGTCACCGCGCTGGCGTTCAGCAAGCGACTGCGGGGAATCTGTCCTTTGCGCCGTGCTTCACGAAGGCGCTTCGCGCTGGGCTTCTCTGTCTTCTCCCCACTCACCGCGCCACCTCCCCCAACAGCGCCAGCGTGCCTTCCACGGACAACACGCCCGCCAGCAGCCGCTCACACAACACGCCCGTCCCCAGCCACAACAAGGCGCCCCCACCCAGAATCTTCAGCGGCGTCCCCACCTCCTGAAGATTCACCTGCGGCGCCGCTCGCGAGGCCAGGCCCAGGAAACAGTCCACGGTCAGCACCGCCGCGGCAATCGGCGCCCCCACCGCCAGCCCCGTGGCCATGGCCGCGCCCGCCAGCAGAACGACATGCAACGTGGCCGCCTCGGTTGGAACGAAGGCGCCGAGCTTCACGACGCCGAACCCACGCAGCACGCTGGAGATGACGAGCGGCCACATGCCACCGGAGACCACCAGCGCCACCAGCAAATGGTAGAGCCCCTCCCCTGCCGCGGACTCACGGCTCCCCGCCAGGGGCAGACTCGCCTCGGCGGAGGTTCCACGAAGCAGGTCGATGAAACGGCCCCCCATGCGCGCGGCATCGAAGGGGAGTGCCGCGACCAACCCCACGGACGTCCCGAAGAGCAGCTCGCGAATCACCAATCCGCCCAGGGCCACCGCGGACGTGACAGGCACATCCAGCGCCACGCCCGCCTCCACCCGGAGGAAGAGCGACAGGGACAGCACCAATGCCAGGCGGACCATCGTCGGCGAGGCCTGTCCTCCCAGTAGCGGACACAGGAACGTCATGGGCAGCAGCCGCGCAGCACACAGCGCCACCACGACGATGTCCGGCCCCAGTGACTCGAGCCAGGCGCGGAGCGGCTCCAGATTCATGCCGCGACCTCGGAGATGAGCATCAGGAGCTGGTGGGTGAAGCGCGTGAGCTGCCCGGCAATCCAGGGCCCGGCGAGGACCAGTGCCAGGACGGCCGCGCACAACTTGGGCACCACCGACAATGTGGACTCCTGAAGCTGGGTGGTGGCCTGGAAGAGGCTCGACAAGAACCCCACCACCAGGCTCGCGCCAATGGGCGGCAACGACGCCATCACCATCAACAGCAGGGCCTCACGTCCCAGGGTGAGGAAGACGTCCTGGGTCATGGCATCACCGGTAGCCGAGGATGAGGCCCCGCGCGAGCAGCGACCAGCCATCCACCGCGACGAAGAGGAGAATCTTGAAGGGCAGACTCACCTGGCTGGGTGACAGCGTCTGCATGCCCAGCGCGAGCAGCACGTTGGCAATCACCATGTCCAGCACCAGGAACGGGAGGAAGACGAGGAAGCCAATCTGGAAGGCTTCCTTCAGCTCGGTGATGACAAAGGCCGGAATGACGACGAAGAGGTCCGTCTCCCGCACCGCGTCCATCTCCTCCACCGGACGTAGCTCGCGCGCCAGGTCCACGAAGCGCGCGCGCTCCTCAGCGCTCCCGTGCTTGGTCAGGAAGGCGCGCAGCGGCTCCGACACACGGCTCGCGGCGGAGAGCATCTCCGCGCCGGAGCCCGACGCCACCTGCGCGTAGGCCACCTGCCCCGCGTCGTACATGCGCTCCATCACCGGGGCCATTATGTGCCCGGTGAGCACCGCCGCCAGGCCCGTGAGCACGATGGTAGGCGGCGCCTGCTGTGTGCCCATGGCCGAGCGGGCCAGTGACAACACGACGGCAATCTTCGAGAAGCTCGTCAGCATCAGCACCGCGAACGGCAGCAGCGACATCACCGCGAGCATGCCCATCATCGACAGAGGGCTGCCCGCGTACGACATCCGCGACAGTGAGTTCTCCGCCGCGGCGGCCGCGGCAGGAACCAGCAGGAGCGCTCCCAGCAAGCTGTGGCTCATGGCCCCTCCCGCCGGCCCCGAATCGTGCGGGACCTGGGCATGGGCCGCCGGGCCTGCGCCAGGACATGGCCGAACTCCGGCGCAGGCGCTGCCGTCTCGCGAATCTCCGCGAACGCATCACCGAAGGCCACCAGGTAGCTGCGCCCATCCACCTCCACGAGCGCAACACCGCACCGTTGCGACAGCCCCGCTCGCGATACGATATTGAGCCGTGGCGCCGTGGCTTCGCCCGCGACGACAGCGCCGCGCCGGTGCAACCACCATCCCAGCGCGGCCAGCGCCACGACGCCCAGCAGCCACCGCGCGGCCACCGTGGTGGACACCCCAGCCACCGGGCCCATCACCGCCAAACCCAGCACCAGTGCCCCCGCCAACAGCAAGCGCGAGCGCGGCGAATGAACGAAACGCTGTGCATTCATGGCGGGACTCACGGCAGCAGCGCCAGGACGCGGGCTCCAACCTCGCCCTCGATTTCCACCAACTCGGCGCGGGCCACCGCGCGGTCTCCCACGCGCAGCACCACCGGCTCGCTGGCGTTGATGTGCAGGGGAAGCAGCGCGCCCGGCTTGAGCGCCGCGAGCTCCGAGAGGGGAATCATCACCCGCGTCAGCTCGATTTCCACATCCACGGGCAACGGAGGCATGCCCTCCTCCTGCTTGTTCACGGCCACCATGTCCGACTCCTGGGGAATCCCGCGCCCCTGCGCGCGGGTCAGTGAAAAGCCCTCGGCAAGGAAGTCTCCCGAGAGCGCGAATCCGCGCGTCACCAGCCGCCCCGGCCCGAAGAGCTGGCCGGCCTGCTTGCGCACACCTTCGAAGACGACGACATCCCCCACCACGAGCGCGTCCAGAGCGTTCGCGGGCAGCGGCGTCTGGCCTACGAGGCAGCGGGCCTCCAGCGAGGCGGCCAGCACCTCTGGCGCGATGCCCGGCGCACGCTCCACCGGAAGCACTTGGAAGACCGTCTGGACCACCTGTGACGGAAGCAACAACCGCGCGCCCGCGCGCGACTCGCCCACGCTCACCATCAACTCAATGCCAACCAAGGGTTCGCGAGGGTCCAAGCGCGCCACCACGTCCGACCTGGACATCGTCACGCCCGCGAGCCGTGGACCGAGCCACGGGTGTGCCCCGCCCGCCGCCCGCACCGCGGAGAGCGCGACCAGCAGGACATAGGCCAACGTCGCCTCTTCCAACCGGGCCAACTCCGTCACCACGCCGGGCCGTTGCCCCGCGCCAGCGATGCGCTCCAGCCCCATGAAGGCGAGCGCGGGCTCCAGCTCCAGCACCGCCGTGCCTCCCACCGCCGACAGCTCCAGCAGCGCGAAAATCGCGGGCTCGCCCAGTCCAACCGCAGGCGAGACGACGGACTCCAGGAAGCGGGCCTCCGCATGCACGGGACAGCCGAGTTCCCGAGTCAGGGCCGCCATCACCGCGTCCAGCGCCTCCCTTCCAAGGCCCCCAGCCTGGGGCCGCTCCGCGAGCACGAGGTGCGCCCGGGTCAGCCGGCGCGCCCCCAAGCGGCGCAGGGGGCGGACCTTCCGGCTGCCGGCGTGTTCGATACGGGTCTTCATCGGTGGCTCCGCTGCTGCATCGAGACGCACTCCTCCCGTGCAGGGCCCCCGCCAGGGGCCGGCCTCGTGGAGTCGCGGGGTTGGGAAGGCATGGCATCCGTGCGCGGGACGCCGGGTACGCGGGCCGGGACGGCGCCGCTTCCAGACTCAGCGCGTGGCCTCGCGAATCAAGCGGTCGGCCAGTGCCCCCAGCGCGGGAGGTACCTCTGTCGCCTGAGGTGCCAGACTCGCATCGGGAAACAAGGTCCGGTGGTACGGAGGCAAACGCCGAAAGATTTCCCGGCGAAGCATGGGAGGCGCGTCACGCATGAGGTGTCTCAGCCGAGCAGCGGCATCAGCTCGCTCCCCGAACTCCACCGCCACCTTCGCCTGTCGCTGCGCGGAGGGCAGCGCGGACAGACGCTGGAGGTGCTCCCGCGCACGCACCGCCGATTCCTCGCCCAGTTCGCCCAGCAAGGTGCCCGCCCGCTCCCGCCCCAGTACCCACGCGACGAGCGCGAGGCGTTCGAATGGAATCGGCAAGGGGCCCACGAGCCGGGGAACCTCCTCGGTCGGTGCAGTGGCCCGGACGGACGTGGAGTGCCGGCCTGGCCGAGGCTTGCGCCCTACGCGTGTCGCATCCATGCGTTCGCTCTCCATGGACACCTCACGCCACCTTCCGAGCCGGTCCCGGTGACAACACGGGCCGCGCGGGTCCAGGCGGCGCGGATGGAGTCGGTGTCCGGTCGCGGTAGTGCCGCATCCGGAGCGTCACCAGCACCAGCGCCACCGACAGCCCCGTCACCATGAGGCCCAACACCGCCAAGAGGGCACGCAATCGGGTCAGCGGAGACACGCCCACCTCCGTCGGAGCCTCCACTCGGGTGGAGACCTCGTCCACCAACAGCGAGACGGCCTCCGGCGACAGTCCCTCCACACCACCCGCGAGGAGGACCTTCAACGTCTCGGAGGATTGCCGCACCCGTGCCGCATTGCCCGGCGCCACGCGAAGCATGGCCGATGCCTTCGATGGCCCCGGGGCCTGTCCCACTCTCGGCGGCGCGGGCACCACCAGGTGGACGCGCGCGAGCAGCACCCCTTCCACGGATTGGAGCGTCTTCTCCAGGCTCCGCTCCATCACCCTCACTCGGCAGACGCTCTCCTCCACCGGCGTGCGCACCAGCCCGCCACCGCCGAAGACGTCACAGCCCACTTCCTCCTTCGGCCTGGGCAGCCCCAGCTCCGACAGGATGCGGACCGCGTCCGAGGCGTGCTCGTCCGCCACCTCGATGGACCACGTGGGCTTCTTGCCCGCCTCGGGGACCTTGCGCGCGTCGAGCCCTCGCTCGACGAGCACGGATTGAAGCTCGTTGGCCTGCCGCTCATCCAGACCATGCTGGATGCGCTCGCGGCAGGCGGTGACGCTCACGAGGAGCACGAGGAAGAAAGCGCGACGGAAAAGCAAACGCATCGGGTGCTCCTCAAACCTGGGTCTGGAGGACCTGCTTGACGCCGCCGGTCGCCTTCTCGACGACCTTGCCGGCGAGGTCGAGCTCCTGGCTCGCCCGGTAGACATGGGCCTGCAACGCGAGCAACTCCGCGGGCGTGAAGCTGCGGCCGGACTGCGCCAGCTGAAGGATGTGGTCCAGCCGCTTTTGCGCCTGCCCCACCCGGTCCAGCACCTGCGCCGCCTGCTGCGCTCTCGCCGCCTGCACCGAGTCCACGCGAGTGCCCGGCTTCACGTCCGCGCAGCCCGGCGCGGCGGGCCCCACCCCTTCGGCCCGGGAGACACCCCGCGGCGCCGCCGTGGGCGTGGGCTTCGGCGGCCCCTCCGTGGCCACCGGAACCCCAGTGCCCTTCGCAGGCCCCTGCACCTCGTCCAACACCTTGCTGAATCGCTCCCGGCTGGGCTCCACCGCGGGCGACGCGCCCGCTCCCCCCACCGGCCCCAACGTGTCCATGGCCATGGCTGGTGTCGCTCCTCAGCGGATGTTGTTGATGGCCGCCTTCGCGGAGTCGTGGCGGACCTTCATGATGTTGGAGACAGCGGTGTGCTCGCGGCTCTCCTTCTGCATCTCGTTCTGGAGCTGCAGGTAGGCCATGTTGAACTTCTGGCCCTCCGCGGCGAGCACCTTCTGCGCCTCCAGCAGGTCCCACGCCTCCTGGTTGCCCGCCGCGGCCCCCGCGCCCGCCGCGCTCCCCGTATCCGCCGTCGCGGGCATCCCCGCCCCCGACGTCTTCGGTGCCACCGCCGACACCACCGTCTTCACGCTGGAGACGGCCGCGCTGACGATGGGCCCCCCCGGAATCATGCCGCCCACCAGGCCCGCTCCCGAGCGCACCACCTCGTTCGCCGCGCGCGCCAGCACCGTGCCGAAGTCGTTCTGCGGCGTCTGACGCGGAACCGTATGGGTGATGGTCAGTGTGGGAATCCGACTGTCATTGGACACGGGCAGCCTCCTGCGGAGAGTTGCCCGGCCCTGTTTCAGCCGCCGTGCCAGGGATAACCCCCGGCAATCCCAGGCGTTGAGGCACCACGGCGGGTCCGGAAGCGCTCCGCGGACCGGGAGGAGCGTCCGGGAGGCTGGACGGCGGCCCTGGCTGGAAACTTGCGTCCGCTCCGGAGTGCCTCAGAGTTGTTGCACCCTGTCGTGTGGAGAAGAGGAGAAACCCGGTGCGGACGACCGATGGCGGCCCCCAGATTGCCGAGCGCTTTCACCCGCGCGTCGACGCCAACCTCCCCGTGAAGGTGCTCCTCAAGGGACGCTCGGTGATGGTTCGCGCTCGGGACGTGTCCATGGCGGGCCTGTTCCTGATGGCCCACCCGGCTGACACCGCGCGGGAGCTCACCATCGCGGTGCCGCTGCCCGGCGACCGGGAAATCGTCACCACCTGCCAGATTCGCCGCCGCGAAGTGGACGGAGTCGCGCTGGAGTTCGGCGAGCTGGACTGGGACGACCTCATCGCCCTGGCGCGCTACCTCCACCCGCGCCTGCCCTGAAGCCCGCCTGACTCAGGGCAGCTCCGGCTTCGGCCCCGCTTCGCGCAGCCGCTCCACCAGCGCCATCAGCTCGGCGCCCCGGAAGGGCTTGTGGATGTAGCCGTCCGCCCCCGCCTGGGTGGCGCTCTCCATGTCGGAGCGCTTCGCCTTCGCGGTGAGCATGTAGAGCGGCACTCCCGCGGTAACGGGGTCTCCCTTGAGGATGCGGCACACGGAGATACCGTCCAGCTGCGGCAGCACCACATCCATCAGGATGAGGTGGAACGTCTGGCTCTTGGCCAGCTTCAGGCCCTCCAGCCCCGTGGCGGCGCACACCACCTCCACGGTGCCGTCGCTCAGCATGGAGCGAACGAGCTCCCGGATGACCGGCTCATCCTCGACGAGAAGGATGTGGAAGGGTGCCTGGGAATTGCCAGCCATGGTTCTCCGGACGCAACACGATGCCAATGCCACCCGCCGCGCGCGGTATAGCCCTCCGGGGCGTAGCCGCACCAGGGAGGATGCAACGGATTGTGCAATGGCACCCGTCTCCCCCATACGTAAGTCGGACACACACTGGATGCCTTGCTTTTTGATTAGAAGGGCTGACAGGCGGGCGTAGCCAGGGTGGGCACGGCCCCGTCCAACACGGCCAGAAACCGGGCGCTATGATGACCCTGGAATGGCCGCGAAACCAGAATGCCCCGAGTGCCGGGCGACAGTGGGTGGAAACGACTTCCAGTGCACACAGTGCGGGTTGCTGCTGGACCCGCAGCAGGCCAGCGGGGAGTACGTCATCACCGAGCCCACCATCGTCCGGGCGCTGCTGTCCCCACCGCAGCGCACGCGCACCATGGAGCTGCCAAGGCCCCCGCCCCAGCGCCCCACGCCGCATGACCTGGCCACCGCGCGCTTTACAGTGCCCATGGACGCGCACACCGTGCCGCACCTGCGCGCTGGGTTGGACATCGCGCTCCAGCCGCTCCACCCCTTCGAGGCACACATTGCTTCGTTCATCGACGGGGACCATGCCGTGCCGGACCTGGCCCGGGCGGCACGGCTGCCCGAAATCGAGGTGAAGGTCGTCCTCAAGGCCCTGCTGGAGCGCGGCGTCGTGGAGCTGCACCGCCTGCCCGGCGCGCCCGCCATGCGCACGATGACGGACGAGCTGCCCATCCTGGACGGGCAGGACTTCCTCGTGCCAGAGCCCATGGCACTCGGGGACGAGGAGCCTCCCGCGCGGCCGGTGCTCGCGATGAGAGCAGCGCACCGCCCCCCGCCCACCGCTCCCA